>JARRLJ010000030.1:0-3712 GCA_037387025.1 Gemmatimonadales bacterium | reverse complement strand
CTGGAAGAGATCGGCGATCGCGTATTGTGGGGGACCGATTGGCCCAGCCCCGGGGTGCGAGACTTGAGAGACAACCTGGATCAGTTTCTGGCGCTCGATATCTCGGACGCTCTCAAGCACGGTGCCACCCGCTCGACCCCGTTAGCCGTGTTCCCGGATCGGTGATGCGACGCCTGCCGCTGGCAGCTGGACCGCTACTCTTTCTGGCTTCGCTTCTCTTGCCGCCAGCGTTCGGTATGAACGAAGCGGCGTGGCATGTGGCGGGGCTTGCCAGTTGGATGGCGGTCTGGTGGTTGAGCGCCGTAATTCCCCTGGAAGCAACGGCACTCCTGCCCTTGGTAATACTTCCAC
This sequence comes from Gemmatimonadales bacterium, assembly GCA_037387025.1. Classification (GTDB taxonomy): domain Bacteria; phylum Gemmatimonadota; class Gemmatimonadetes; order Gemmatimonadales; family GWC2-71-9. The sequence goes on along the minus strand of JARRLJ010000030.1, from coordinate 3,361 downwards.
TCATCTCCAACCGCCCTCTCAGGGAAATAGCAGCGCGCTACGCGGACCCCATAATCTTCCTGTTTCTCGGTGGGTTTCTGCTGGCGGCGACCTTGGAACGGTGGGATCTGCACCGCCGGTTCGCGCTGACCACGGTCCGAAGAGTGGGCACTTCGGCACCTCGGGTGCTACTAGCGTTCATGATCGTGTCTGCCCTGGCCAGCATGTGGATCTCCAATACCGCCACAGCAGTCATGATGTTGCCGATTGCACTGGCGTTGGTGGGAAGCCGGGAGCCGGGAGACGGGAGACGGGAGACCGGGGCGGAACGGTTTCCTACGGCTCTCATGCTTGGTATCGCCTACGCGTGTTCAATTGGTGGCGTCGCCACGCTGATCGGCACACCGCCCAACGCGATCTTTGCCGGCGCGGCGCAGGAGCTCCTCGGCACGGAAATAACCTTCGCCGGTTGGCTCCTGGTCGGCCTGCCCATCTCCATACCGATGCTGGCACTCTGTTGGTATTGGCTGGTGAGATTGTTCAAAGTCCGCGGAGAAGTGGGAGGACTGCGCTCGGTCCTCGACCAGGACGAGTTCAAGTTTGGGAGACTGTCAGGTGGTGAGCGTTTTGTGCTCGCCGTTTTCGGCCTCACCGCGCTGGCGTGGGTGTTCAGGGCGCCGAAGGAGATCGGGATGGTCCACATTCCCGGCCTGACGGATCTCATTCCGGGACTCTCGGACCCGATCATCGCAATCGCGGCGGCCCTCATCATGTTCGCCGTCCCGCTGCCGCGATCACGCTACACGACAGCATTGGATTGGGAATCCGCCCGGAAAGTCCCCTGGGGAGTGCTCCTATTGTTCGGGGGTGGCCTGGCACTAGCCAGTGCTTTCGAGGCCAGCGGCCTCAGTGATTGGATCGGAGGGCGCTTGGCGGGGCTCAGTGGGGCCCCCTTCCCCTTGGTTGTGTTGGCAACTGCGGGGGTGTTCGTCTTTCTCACCGAGCTCACCAGCAACACAGCCACCGCAGCCCTCGGCATGCCCCTGATGGCGGGCGTGGCACAGGGGCTGGGCCTGGCCGCCATTCCGCTCATGGGGGCCGCGGCGCTTGCCGCGTCGATGGCCTTCATGCTGCCGGTTGCCACACCCCCCAACGCGATCGTATTCGGCTCCGGGAGCATCCGTTCCCGCGACATGGCCACGGCCGGCTTGGGACTCAATCTCATTGCAATCGCTATAATTACTCTGGTCGTGTGGATATGGCGCTGACCGGTGGCGTTGAGCCCGGAAGACTGTGGAGGACAACCGTCATGGCCGAGGGGGATGATAGCAGATGCCTGCGATGAGTCTTGATCGGTTGTTCGCCTTTGTCGGCGCAATCTCGGGGCTGCTCTCAGTGGCTTTCGGCGCCTTTGGTGCCCATGGACTGCGCCAGCGAGTGACTCCGGAGATGCTGGCGGTGTTCGAAACCGGCGTGCGGTACCAGGTGTACCACGCGTTGGGGCTCTTCGTAGTGGCATGGGCCATCAGCCGGTGGGGCAGCGCTCAAATGACCTGGGCTGGATGGCTCTTCATGGCCGGCACAGTGATATTCTCAGGCAGTCTCTACGCAATGGCGCTGACGGGTACGCGCTGGCTGGGCGCTATCACCCCGGTAGGTGGTGTCTGTTTCTTGGCGGGGTGGGTATGCCTGGCGTGGGGATTGGCGGCCGGACAGTAACGGCTCATCGGTTTCAGGCCTCCATCATCGAGCAAAGCAAAGGTCGAGAAATGAAGCGATTGATGACGATCCTGTTATTGACGGCTGCATCCGGCATCGGGTGTTCGGAAGAGGACCTGTTGGTCACGGTGACGGGCGGAGTGATAACGGCCGTCGACACCGCCAACCTCCACGACCTGTTCACCGTGAGCATCCCGCTCAACACCAACCAGGAAAACTTCCTGGTGGCAACCGCGACCGACAATCTCGGCGCAACCATGACGAGCCCGCGGACCTGGACCGTGGTTCAAATCGACACGACTACGCCGCTGGCAAACGACACCGGCGCCCGCTGAACTCCGGACAGCAGCGGTGTCGCCGCAAAGCCGATTGACACGGGGGGAACGAGCTGTAATGCGGGACCACCGCACCCCGTGGGCGGCCCAGCGCTGGATCAGGTCACTGCCGTACAACTTCGAGCGGTCGGGCCCAACCCTGAGGTCGTTCCGCGGCGTCGTCCGGCACCGCACGGCTCACTGCCTGGAGGCCGCGCTCGCCGCCGCCACTCTCATGGAGCTGCACGGCCTTCCTCCTCTGATCCTGGACATGGAATCGCAGGACTGCCTCGATCACGTGGTATTCGCGTTTCGGCACAATCGACGTTGGGGTTCTGTCGGCGGATCGCGCGATGTAGGTCTCTGGGGACGCCGACCGGTATTCAGGTCGGTCCGCGCTCTAGCGATGAGCTATTACGAGCCGTACATCGATCTCAGGGCGCGGATCGAGACCTACGCTCTGGTGGATCTGCGGGACCTGGAGGCATACGATTGGCGGTTCTCGGCCCGCAACGTCTGGAAAGTAGAGCGACACCTGATCGAGCTGCCCCACACTCCTTTGGAGACCAGTGACACGCGTTATATTCGGTTGCGAGAACGTTACCGACGGTACCTGCAAAACCACAGCCCGCATGACACTCCGTTCAAGCAGGGCAAGCAACATTGGATGTGAGATCAATGTACGATACGGTCTACTTCAACTATTCATACATGTCAAAGGCTGATGTCCGCATATCGCCGGACGATCGCGGATTCCTGTTTGCCGACGGCGTCTATGAAGTCATCATCGCGTACGGCGGACGCTACTTCCGCAAGCAGGATCACCTGGAACGCCTGAGCAACAGCCTCAGGGGATTGCGCATCTCGGGCCTCGACGCAATGTCGCTCGACGCTGTGGTGGAAGAACTGTTGGTGTGCAACGGAGCCGACGAGGCCGACGTGACGGTCTACATCCAGGTGACGCGCGGAGCGGCCCAGCGAAAACACTCGTTCCCCAACGGCAATGTTCCGCCAACGGTATATGCTCAACTCATGCCCTTCGCTCGCAAGGTCGACATGGAACGCGGCGAATCGGTAATAACACTGCCCGACACACGTTGGAGCCGTTGCGATATCAAATCAGTTTCGCTGCTTCCCAACTGTCTCGCAAACCAGCAAGCGCACGAGCAGGGTTGTATCGAGGCGATCCTCGTGCGGGACGGATTCGTGCTAGAGGGAACGCATTCGTCCTTTTTTGCCGTCACAGATGGGGTGGCCCGAACGGCGCCAAGAAGCAACTACATATTGCCCAGCATCACGCGGCAGGTAGTTCTGGAGATTTGCAGCCGGGAGGGGATCCCCTGTAGCGA
>JARRLJ010000029.1:0-14777 GCA_037387025.1 Gemmatimonadales bacterium | reverse complement strand
ACTCCCGTCTCACCGGAGTGGATTCTCCAGAGGGGTTGTACACCGTGCTCATCATCTTGCCGGTCCCCTCGACCAGCCCAAACGTTATCGCGAATACAATGGTGAACCCGACCAGGAACCCGGGAATCACTCCAAACCCGGCGTACCACCCACCCAGCGCTCCTATTATTCCTCCTGCCAGCGAAAGGGCTCCAATCCGAAGGATTCGGCTCCGCTTGGCCGAATCGATCTCTTTGGGGCCCTTACGTGACATGTAGTCGCTCGTTCCTCACTCGGGAGTTGAGCTTGAGCTAGTGACTCGCGTGTGCCATCCGTTCACGCGGAGTTTCTCCTACGGCCTCGGTACTAGCCTCCGCAATGCGCGTTCCAGCTCAGCTCTCACTTCTGTGACTTCGTCCAGTCTCACACCGACTACATCCGCGACTTCAGATTGTAGTGTCTCTGCTTTCGTCTGCGCTTCCGTTACGTATGGGTCCACCAACCGATTCACCTGGGCATAGACTTCGCGTTGCGCCTGTTCGATCCGATCGCCCAACTGGCGACGCAGGCTAGCCGCCACTGCACGACCTACATTGGAGCCGATTCTGAGTGACGGCCCCGCGGGAGATCCGCTGAAACGCACCGTTATCTCGACATCATCGATATCAGCCAGCGTTTGCCACAAGAAATCTTGCGCCATCGCCCCGATGCCTGCTCCCTGCTCCCCACTCCCCGCTCCCCTCGTCCACCTGACGTCACCCGACCTCCATACCCAAGTCCCCGCAATACTGTCACCAACTCGTGAGAGTGACAGGTTGCTCGCCCCCTGCCCCAAGTCCAGGTGTGCATCGATTCCTCCGATGTCGAACTCGGGTAGAGAGACTCCTGCAACTGCAACGGACCCCGAATCACGAATCACCGGACCGGTGTGGTCCATGACAAGGCCCAGCCGCACATCCGTCGGTCCTACGGCAGCACCGGTGCGCTCGATCATGGCAGTCAGCGGTTCGCCGAGAATGGCCGGTTCCGACGTGAGTCCGGTGATCCGTCCCGCATACATTCCCGCCGCCGCTCCCTCGCCGCCGATTTCCAGGTCCGCGTCGGCGGTTTCGACCAAGAACGACGGATCCCCGTCTCGATCGGGGAACTTCACTGTCACACCGGCTCGGCGCGGCCGCTTCGGACCGGGGCGCCGGCGTGGGTCCAGCCCGGGGGGCAGGTATCTCCCAGCTTGGTTCACCCAATAGAGCACCGGTTCCAATCGGGCTACGGCCATGTCACCGAAGAGACCCGCCGACAAATCGGGTGAGTCGAGTGACGGGAGCCGCAACAGTCCGCGGGCGTAGTCGTAATCCGCCTGCCGCGCGTCCGCGAGCCCATTCACGCTCGCCAGTAACTGGTCCATACCGCCGCGGACCGTGCTATCGAGCGACGTGACACGAGATGTCAGGGAGGTCAGTGATGACATCATGTCGCGTGACGAACTAGCAAGTTGGGTGACGCCGGTGACCCCCAGGGTTAGCGGATTCACATTGTTCAACCGATTGACCAGGGCCTGCGCCGAATCGATGAGGGGCTTCGGGTTGAGTCCCAGCAGTTGCGCTTCCCATTCGACCCTGGTTGAGTCCGCGAACGCGATCGTGGAATGGGCACGCCGGTACGTCGTCAAGCTCTCGGCGGCTATGGCCGCTACATTCACCACCGTGTTCAGACCCTCGAGATTGAGCGGAGGGATGCGGACCCGGTCGGCCCACCCGGAAATAGTGCGCACCAGTTGTCCCGATTGTCGACTGGGATCGTCCAGCTCGCCCGACTCCGTTCGCTCGGTTCCGAACCGGACGCCTCGTACGGAGACCTGCTCTATGAGCAACTTCTTCTTGAGCAAGGGAAGCGTTCTTATATCGGCGACTATTTCCCGAGCCTCGAACAGGTTTCGCATCGGCGAGTTTGGATTGGCCGCGGCGAGACCGACGATTCTCAACCGGCCCTCAGCCAGCGACAGGTCGGCTTCCTCTACGTCAACCCGAGCTCCCACCAGATCCGCCCCGAAATCCTCAATGGAATGCTCGATCAAGCGATCCGAGTACAACCACCAGGCGACCCCGATTAGCACGAGGACGATGGTCAACGGCACTATGGCCTTCCAGCGGAACAGTTTCATGTGCTACTCCGGCCGGAAGAGACGGTAGAGGTTGTAGATCTTAGACGCCTTTACCGCCTTGTACAGCTTCATCTGCTTTATCCGCGCGTAAACCGTCTCCCGGTAGCGCGTCTCTCCCCAGCGGAACAAGAAGAAGACGGGAACAACCACCAAGATCCAAAAGACGAGGCTCCCCAACAGGACGCTGTTGTTCAGGTTGGCGAGTGCGAGAATCGGTGCGTTGGTAACCGACGTCCAGACGGGGTTGAGCGCTAGAACCTCGAGCATCTGCTGTCCCATGCTGTCGAATATCGGATCGAGCGCAAACCCGAACGGGATCGACGCGATCCAGCCAAGCATCACTGCCGGGATGGTGACCCGGAACAACATCACGATCACCAGGACTACGAGGTTGTGCAGATTGAGGAGCGGTGTCAGTCCAAACACCGTCCCGATGGCCATCCCCGCCGCAACCTGGGTAGGGGTGCCGTCCGAATTGAGCGTGGCGGCCAACTTCTGCAGCAGCTTCAGGATCATGTACATGGTTTAGATAGAACATCTCCATCCGGAGATTGTCCAGCCCGATGCCCTCCCGTCCTTCGTCTTTTGTTCCGCCACAGTTATTCTACGACCATGTCGACTCTGGACTCAATTCTCCGTCCGAAATCGATCGCCGTCATCGGCGCGTCGCGCGACCCGAACACGATCGGCTGGCACATACTCGACAACCTACTGGAACATGGATTCCACGGGCCAGTATACCCAGTCAACCCCAAGGCCGACGCCATTCACTCGATTCAAGCTTACCCATCAATCGGCGCGGTACCTAGCGCCGTTGACCTGGCAGTCGTGGTGGTTCCCAAGGAGTTCGTCATAAGCGTCGTCAAAGAGTGCATCGCAGCCGACGTCAAAGCACTCGTGGTTATCTCAGCGGGGTTCAAGGAGGTAGGCGGAGAGGGCATCGAGAGGGAGAGGGAGCTTGCCGAGCTGGTTCGGAATAACGGGTTGCGGATGGTCGGACCGAACTGCATGGGCGTGATCAACAACGCGCGCGACGTTTCGATGAACGCGACCTTCGCCCCGGCAACACCGCCTCCCGGACCGGTCGCCTTCATGAGCCAATCGGGAGCCATGGGCGCTTCCGTGCTCGACTACGCCGGAAGTCTCGGAATCGGCATTTCCTCGTTTGTGTCAGCCGGCAACAAAGCCGACGTGAGCGGCAACGACCTGGTGGAGTTCTGGAGTGAGGATCCTGACACGAGTGTGATTCTCATGTACCTGGAGAGTTTTGGAAACCCTAATCGCTTTGTGCAGATCGGCCGCTCCATCACCAAGAAGAAGCCTATCTGCGTAGTCAAATCGGGCAGAACCGGAGCCGGAGCACGAGCGGCCGCATCTCACACAGGAGCGCTGGCCGGAACCGACCTGGCAACCGACGCCATCATTGCACAGGCCGGGGCTATTCGGGCTCAGACCGTGGAGGAATTGTTTGATTTCGCCATGGCGTTCTCGAACCAACCGCTGCCCGCAAGCAATCGTGTGGCCATTGTTACTAATGCCGGTGGACCGGGAATCATCATCGCCGACGCCTGTGAGGCAAACGGGTTGGAGGTGGCTGCTTTGGCACCCGAAACGGAGGACATGCTACGCACCCGTCTGCCAGAGGAAGCAAGTGTACACAATCCCGTGGACCTCATCGCCAGCGCCAGGCCGGACAGTTACGAATTCGCACTGAGCTGCGTATTCAACGACCCCAATATCGACGCGGCAATCGCCGCATTCGTTCCACCGCTTGGCATTCAGACCAAGGACGTAGCAACAGCTCTGGTGCGGGTGAACGCCGAGCACCCTGAGAAGCCGCTCCTGGCAGTACTGATGGGACGAGAGGGACTCCCAGCGGGCGTGGCTGAGCTGCACGAAGCTCGAGTCCCGGCCTACATCTTCCCGGAATCGGCGGCCAAGGCGCTGGGTACGATGTGGCACTACAAATGCCGATCCGATCGTCCACAAGGCCGAATAGTGGAATTCGATACGGACGACAAAGGCGTTGCCGACATAGTGGACGGGACCCTGGCCCGCGGTCAGTTGAAGCTGAGCGAGCCAGACGCCATGAAGGTGTTGGAGCTGTACGGCGTTCCAGTTGTCCCGTGGCGGTTCGTTGCGGCTAGTGAAGCAGAAGACGACCTGCAGGCGCGAGCCGGTCGGGCGAGCGAGGAACTCGGTCTCCCCGTTGCACTCAAGGTCGTGAGTCCCGAGATCGTCCACAAAACCGACGTCGGTGGAGTAGTGCTGGGATTAGAATCGAAGCGGGACGTCGAACAGGCTGTCGCTGGAATGATCGCGCGGTTGGGCCGCAGGAAGAATGGAAAGCAGATCGACGGAGTTCTGCTGCAGCAGATGGCACCGTCCGGTACTGAAACCATAGTGGGTATAACTCGCGTACCACGTGTAGGACCCATGGTGATGTTCGGACTCGGAGGTATCTATGTCGAGGTGCTGCGTGACGTGGTGTTGCGGCTCAGTCCGCTCGAGGACACGGACGCTAAAGAGATGATCAGAGAGGTGAAGCTGTCAAAGTTGCTGGAAGGGATACGAGGGCAGCCTGCCAGCGATCTGGATGCAATCGCCGAAGTGGTACTGAGAACGTCTCAGTTATCCGTGCGCCATCCCAAGATTGCCGAAATGGATATCAACCCGCTTATCGCACTGGAACGGGGAGTGGTCGCGGTGGACGCACGGATTCAGCTCTCGGCAGCGGTGTGACGAACGTATTCGAGCGCGAGGTTCTGACATGCGCGTCTTCCTAACAGGTGCAACAGGGTTTGTCGGAACGCCGTTGGTCAACGCCCTGTGCCATAGGGGCAACAAGTGCACGGTAGTGTCCAAGAGCGGCCGTGACCCCTGGAATAGCCCAAAGGTCACCGTAATAAGAACGGATCCCTCAGAAACAGGCTACTGGCAGGATGAGATAGAGCGGTGCGATGCCGTCATCAACCTGTCCGGTGCGCGCATCGTCGATCCAACGAAACGCTGGACTAACGAGCGCAGACTACTGCTCCGAAGCAGCAGAATAGATGTGACGCGAAACCTCGCTACTGCTATTCGCGAACTCGACCCGGGACCGTCGTCATTCCTCAGCGCCTCAGCCATTGGATTCTATGGATCTCGAGGCGATGACGTGCTGGATGAAAGTGCCAGGGCGGGTGACGATTTTCTCGCTCAGCTCTCGGTGGATTGGGAACAGGCCGCTGTTCAGGCAGGGAGCAAGGTTGCAGTAGCCCTGTTAAGGAACGGGATGGTGTTGGGCACCCAGGGGGGAGTGCTAGGGCCACTATTGCCGCTGTTCAAGACGGGCTTGGGTGGCCCCTGGGGGGACGGTAGTCAGTGGTGGTCCTGGATTCACTTGGATGATGCGGTAGGAATCATTCTCTTCGCACTGGAGACCGGACTTTCGGGACCGATCAATGTTACAGCTCCGAAGCCGGTCACCGTAAACGAATTCGCCGAGGCACTCGGCACGGGCCTGAGACGCCCATCGATCTTCCGCGCTCCCAAATTCATGCTGCGGGCTGCGCTTGGCAAAAGTTCCGAAGCCCTGCTGACTTCGCAGCGCGTCGTTCCCAAGAAGGTCCTGAACGCCGGATACAATTTCCGGTTCCCATCTCTATACGACGCCCTCGACGACCTACTTTCGAACTGACATCAGAATAGTTGAAATCGATCGTGCACTCAAGCGAACGCACGACGCTCGATATGAATGCGGCGGTTACTTATGGCGCGACGCTCCGCGTGCCTCCGCTCGATGGTCATCCGGCGGTCCGGCGAGGTACGCCGGTCGACCAGCAGGAATACGGTTACGCGGCGCCGGTTAAAGCGGCGCCGATCGGGGTTCTTCCGCCGGTCGACTCCGGTACGCCTCTCCCCACGCACGCGACGCTGGGCGATTCTCGTACTGGTGCCTCCAAAGGCGGGTTCGGATCCAGACGTCTCGGTCCTCCGGTTACCGTTGATTGGGTGAGTAGTGCCGGGATTAGTGTAGGATCTGCTATGAATCTGGCAAGGCCCGTACCGGCCGAGAGGGTACTGCTAAAGAAACTCCCCCCCACCGGACCGGCCGACGTGAGACGATGTAAGCTTATAATTTACAATAACTTACGCGCAACACCCCGGATCACCCCCCAGGCAAGCGCTTCACATCCCGGGCTCCGTGTAGCACACCCGCACCTATGCCGACGCCAAAGACTACAGCCGACACCGCACTGACTACTGGCAGAATGGCTACAACCGGCAGGGCCACCAAGCCGGCGATTCCCCCCGCGGCCAATGGAATCCCCGGGTTCTGGACGGCGTCCACGAACCGGAGCCGCCGCCTAACGAACTGCCGCGACTTGAGATAGCCGAAGATCGAGGCTGCACCCGTAACTCCAACCCAGATAATACCTTCGAGACCGAACATGTTTCGCCTCCTCGTGTCTCATGACGAAACGTCGGGACAGTAAGTTTCATTCACACAACAGCGTCAGGACTACGCGCGCTCGACCTCCAAGGCCAAGTCGGCCGCCTTGACGCTATGCGTGAGGGCGCCTACCGACACAAAGTCGCAGTTAGCCTCGGCGTACGCGCGTACGTTATCCAGGTTTATGCCTCCGCTGGCCTCGATTTCAATAGTGGGCAACAGCCGCCGGGCCAACGTTCCCCACGCCTGAAGCGTCTCGGGTGGTTGGTTGTCTAGGAGCAGGCGCGTGGCGCCCGCCTCGCACGCCAATTCCACTTGTTCGCTGGTCTCGACCTCCACATAGAGTGCATCGGCTCCGCTGTCGGCCGCCGCGCTGAGTGTCTCCTGCAGAGACCGGCCCCGCATTGCCAATGCCTGCCAATGGTTGTCCTTGATCATCACCGCGTGTTCGAGATCCAGCCGATGCAGGGAGCCGCCACCTGCCAGAACCGCAGCGGCGTCTAGCCGGCGGAGACCAGGGGGCGTCTTTCTGGTGTGGAGTATCCGGCAGTCGGTACCCTCGACCGCTTTGACGTAGCGGCGCGTCTCGGTTGCGATGCCGCTGGACCGCTGCAGGAAATTGAGTAAGGGCCGCTCCGCCCGCAGGATGCCGGCAAGATCGCCAAGGATGTGGGCAACGACCGTCCCGGGGGGTACTTCCTCTCCATCCGTCACAGACCAACTCAAGTCGGCTACGCCACTATAGCGGGCAACTGCATCGGCATATAACCGGCCCGCGAACACTCCGCCGTCGCGGAACTCAACGCTGGCAGCGGCGGAGAGTCCGGCCGCCAATACCACGTCGCTGGTAACGTCGTGTGTACCGTCTTCGGTGAGAGCGCGACCGGCGAGGTAGAGGGCATCGGCCTCGAATTCGGACCGGCTCCTGGGTGCGGTCACTTCGCCAGTGGAGTCACCCGATGCTCACCATGCGATCCAGCGCGGCCCGAGCTCTCTCCGCTACATCGGGAGGTACGGTTATGATGTGCTGATCTTTGACCAGAGAGTCGCGAACTGCGTCCAACGTAATCGTCTTCATGAAAGCACACAGCGCTTCCGGATCAGCAGCGACGAACGTCTTGTCGGGAGCAACTTGGTGCATGCGATTGAGTATACCAACCTCGGTGGCGACGATGAACGTGTCGCATCCCGATCCGTTCATGACCTTGCGTACCATTCCTTCCGTCGACGTGATATGCACCCCTTCCGGGTCTACATCACCCATCCCAACACCGTAGATGAGCTGCCCAGCACAGCCGCATTCGGGATGTACCAGAACTTGTGCTTCCGGGTGCTCTTCACGTCGAGCGTTCACAGTACGCGAATTGATCTCTTTGTGAACGTGGCACTCGCCCATCCACACCTGCACATCACGGTCGGGTCGCATGCGGCGCACGTGCGCGCCGAGGAAGAAGTCAGGTAGGAATAGAATGCCTTTGTCTTCCGGAATCGCGTCGATTACAGCCACTACGTTTCCACTTGTGCAGCAATAGTCGAGTTCGGCTTTCACTTCGGCCGTTGTGTTCACGTACCCGACTGCCACGTGATCGGGGAACTTCGCCTTCCACCTGCGAACGTCGTCGGCCGTTATCGATGCCGCAAGTGAGCAACCGGCTCGCATGTCCGGCAAGAGCACTTTCTTCTGTGGTGACAGGATTGCGGCAGTTTCTGCCATGAAGTGCACGCCGCAAAAAACAATAGTCTCTCCCTCGGTTTCCGCTGCTTGGCGCGAGAGTCCCAATGAGTCACCCACGTAATCGGCGACGTCCTGGACTTCAGCGCGTTGGTAGTTGTGCGCGAGGATGACCGCGTTGCGCTCTGCAGCGAGCGATTTGATCTCAGCTTGGAGTTCAGCGATACTCGCAGGAGAGAGATCGCATTCTTCGATGATCGGAAGCGATAGTGTCATACTGCCATATACCTGACTTGCGTCTCCAGATGACCGCTTTGTCCCACCATTCCCACCAGTGCCGCTACCTCTGACGACCTTCGCCAATAGGACGGCAACTATCAGTGGTGTATAAAGATAGCACGATCCCTGATTCGGGTCGAGCAGGAAGTAACGGGAGGAGACGGTAAAAGGCCGGAGCGGAAACCAGAGCCACCGGTCGGAGTCGAACCGACGACCACTCGATTACGAATCGAGAGCTCTACCACTGAGCTACGGTGGCTGACAGCCGCTGATGAACGCGGAAAAGGGCTGATGGACGCGGATAGTGTTTGCAGTTGGGAAGCTCCGCGGCAATCCGCACCCGTCCGCGAAGATCCGCGGCACTGATGCCCTGGCCCGGATTCGAACCGGGACGGCTCTCGCCACTGCCCCCTCAAGACAGCGTGTCTACCAGTTCCACCACCAGGGCCCGGAGGTCGTAACCTCCTGCGAGGACGGAACATACAGGCGCTCTCTCACAGGGTCAAGCCGCCGCCGAGCCCCTGTCAATCTAGCCGTGAGTTGCGCCTGGGCTCGCGCGGGGGGTCGGATGAAGATGGGAAAACGAGCCGACGTTCGAGCCCCGAGACGGCTATGCCTATCCGACAATCACCTCCGGCAGCACAAGTGGTCTGCTCAGCTGCCAATCGTTACCGTTAATGCATGCCACAAATCGAACCGCTTCCCTTTCGCATCCGCATTCCTGGCAAAGACGTCATCGACCTCAAAGGAGTCCGCTCGGTCAGCTACAGAGCGCAAGCCAGTTGGCTGGAACCTCGAGCCTCCCGATTGGCTTGCGGAAGTTCAGCTGCGTGGTCGCCGGTGGCTACCGTATGTGATGCTTCGGGCCAAGTGGCTCGATGCTTTCGAAGGCATGCCGGGCGTGAAGGGAACAGTCACCAGGCTCCGGATCAGACGGCGGTTTATGAAGCAAGCGCACGCAATGGTGGCGGCTATCGATCAGGCTCGGGTCAGCACCGCGCTGCCGACCGCTGGCAATACATCAGCCATCGAGGGCCGCGAGGCGCCCCTTCTCAAAGAAGACGGTGACACCTGAGTCCAGCATGATGTTTGTCAACTGAACGCTCATGACAGAACGCGAGCGTTTCCAGCGCCTCATGCGAGGTGAAGTGGTCGACCGACCGCCGTTGCTGGAAGAGGGCGTTCGCAGAACAGTTGTCAGACGCTGGCACAAACAAGGCCTGCCGCAAGATAAGACCCACCTCGAAGTGTTCGGTCTGACACCCCACGAGAACGTAGGACCAAACTTGAGATGCAAGTCTTGCTACTATGGCCGCATCATGAACTTGTCACCTCGCGAGTATCGTAGGGCTTTCGACACGTCGCGCCGCCGTTTCCCCACGACCTGGAAAACCGACGTGAAGCGACTCGAGCAGCGCGAACACGTCGCTTGTATCTGGGCATCGCGCGGCTTCTTCCAGGCCTTGGGAGTCGGTGACTGGCAGACCCTGGAGCAAGCCCTGGTGGGAACGATCAAGCAACGCCAGCGAATATGCGACTTCATGGAGATCTACGGTGACTTCTGTGCCCGAATGCTCGATATGTCGTTGCAGGAAGTCGATCCGGAATTCGTCTATTTGAGCGAACCTATTTCCGGTAACGACGGTCCGTTGATATCTCCGATCGCATTCCGGGAGTTCATGATTCCGGCATACGATAAGATCATCGCTGCAGCCAAGAACAACGGCTGTGATCGTATTCTGGTTAGCACCTACGGCAACACTAGAAGTCTATTCCCCGCAATGATCGAGGCGGGAGTCACGATGTTGTGGATCTCAGAAGCAGCCGAGCTTCCCGAGCTGGACTACCGCACTCTGCGTCGTGAATACGGATCCGAACTGGGCCTGATCGGCGGGATTCCGCTGAGCATTCTGCGCACCGGGTCGAGCAACGAGATCCGGAACCAACTGCGGCAGCTAATCACGCCATTACTCGAATCCGGTCGCTATGTCCCACTGGCCAGTGGACGTATCAGGGAAGAGATCCCCTGGCAAGTATATAAACGGTATCGTGAGGTGCTGGCGGAGGCGATCGGATGGCAACTATCATAGGCCATGATCGACGCCGTCGTACTGATTGTATACCTGTGTGCTATGGTACTCGTGGGTTGGCGCTCACGCGGCCGGTCTGCAGAATCATATTGGGTGGCGGATCGTAACTGCGGTACGCCTAGGATCAGTGTATCACTCATCGCCACCACCTTCGGCGCATCCTCTACCATAGGAATCATCGGACTGGGCTACTCGCGCGGCCTCACAGCAGCGTGGTGGTCCCTCGTCGGAGCCATCGCTCTTCTACCCTTTGGTTTCGTGCTGGCGGCACGCGTGAGGGCGTTGCGCGTCTACACTCTGCCCGACATCATCGAGCACGCATACGGCAAGCAGGTATCTGTGCCTGCGGCGACCATGATTGTGGTCGCCTGGTGTGGAGTTGTAGCCGCTCAGATGATAGCAGGTGCTCGTCTAATCAGTGGGGTAATGGCGTTGGAGTACTCGCTAGCCCTTGCTGTAGTAGCCGTAGTGTTCGTTCTGTACACCTTCTGGGGCGGCCAACTCTCGGTACTGAGGACCGACATTTGGCAGTTGGGTCTCTTCCTCGCAGCCTTGGCAATTTGTGCAGCCTTCGTGATACGAGCGTTTCAGGCAGATGGTGGCTCAGTCCTTGGCTCCGTACCGGACGGGCATTTCAGCTTCCCGGTTTCTGATTCGTTCGGATGGTACGAGTTACTTGTCTTCTATCCGCTCATCGTGGGATTGCCATACCTCGTCGGCCCCGACATCTACTCCAGGATCTTGTGCGCCCGTAACAACTCCGTGGCAAAACGGTCGACCCTCATCAGCGCGATGGCAATTGTGCCAATCTCCCTGATGTTGGCTCTGCTGGGTACATTGTTGACCGGTTTGTATCCCGGTTTGGGACAAGACACGGCCCTACCGACCGCCATCCGGGAGTTGGTTCCCATTGGACTCTCCGGAGTGGTAACGGCTGGCTTCTTGGCCGCCATAATGTCTTCCGCAGATACTACTCTGGTGTCAGCCGCAACGATTCTCTCACTCAACGTAGTTGGTGCGCACAGAGCCATCTCCGAGGATGTGCAACTCCCCATGACGAAGATCGCACTGTTGTGTGTCGGATTTGCCGCCTGGCTGATTGCAGGATTCCAGCAGGGCATCATATCGTCATTGTTGTTGGCCTACACCGTGTTCGTTGGCGGCGTAGTATTTCCAACTCTTGCCAGCTTCTACCGCGAAAGATTGCGGATCACACCCAAGGGAGCGATGTGGGCGGTAGTCGTTGGAGGCACGGCGGCCATACTGGGTGAGATCAATGACGGATCGCTATTGGCTGCTCTGTTTACTGAGCATGGTGATGCACTGTTGCGCCAACTTCTCGGTCCCAGCTACACAAGCATTCTCCCCATCGTACTGTCTCTGCTCATCATGGTTACGGTGAGCTGGGCGACGAGTACTTCGACACGCAGTGCACCGTCGAACGAGTAGTTCCTGTCACACAGCCCCTCTGCCCCTCTTCCTCTCTGCCTCTCATACCCATTCGTGCCCACCGAAGTATGTTTATCCCCTGAAACCATCACAGGAGAATCGGGAGATGAGGACAACGCTTTTGGCACTGAGGGCACTCGTCACAGCAACCGCGCTTTGCGCGAGCACTGCAAGTGTGACGCTCGGCCAAGTGGACGTGTCCCAACTCAGCGCCATGAGGGCCCGCAGCATCGGACCCAGCGGAATGAGCGGACGAATTGGCGCCATCCAGGCGGTCGACCGAGATCCCAATATCATCTACGTGGGCGCCGCAACTGGCGGTTTGTGGAAATCGGCGAGTGGGGGAGCAAAGTGGGAACCACTAATGGACTCGCTCAGGGCCCCTTCCATTGGCGCTATCGCAATTTTCCAGAACGCACCCGACATCGTTTGGGTGGGCACCGGAGAGAAGGCGAGGCGCAACAGCTCAGGCGTCGGAACCGGCGTCTACAAGTCTATGGACGGAGGCCACACTTGGACTCACCTGGGTCTGGAGGGTACCGAGTCGATCTCGGAAGTGATTCTCGATCCGACGAATCCGAATGTGGCATACGTAGCAGCTCAAGGCCCCACGTGGGGTGATGGGGAGGAGCGTGGAGTCTTCAAGACCACGGATGGCGGAGCAACCTGGCGCAACGTTCTCTACGTGGATGAGGGAACCGGAGCCGCCGATCTGATCATGGATCCCTCCAATCCCAACAAACTGTTCGCAGCCATGTGGGAGTTCCGACGTTGGCCCTGGTTCTTCAAGTCGGGCGGACCAAGCAGCGGGCTCTACATAACCCACGACGGCGGTGAATCCTGGAGGCAGGTAACGACCGAAGACGGGATGCTCGAAGGCGAGTTGGGTCGCATGGGTCTCGCCATCGCTCCCAGCAATCCCAACGTGGTCTACGCCTTGGTGGAGGCCAAGCATAGCGCGCTGTTGCGATCGCTGGATGGTGGGCGCAGTTGGGAAACCGTGAACGACGAGCAGGGCATTGCGAATCGGCCGTTCTACTACTGTCAGCTCGCCGTGGACCCGCAGAACGAGAATCGTCTCTACAAGATCGAGTCGCCGATCTCCCTCAGCATCGACGGTGGCAAGACCTTTGAAACATTGCTGGGCTTCGACGAGCGGGTGCACGTGGATCACCACGCGTGGTACGTCAACCCGCTGGATGGGCGTTTCGTGATGACGGGGAATGACGGCGGTGTGTACATCTCTCGCGACCGTGCGAACACTTGGCGCTTCGTTGAGAATCTGCCGTTGGCGCAGTTCTATCATATCAACGTTGATATGGAGACACCGTACAACGTGTACGGCGGCCTGCAGGACAACGGATCTTGGATGGGGCCGAGCGAAGTGTGGGAGAACGGCGGCATCCGTTACTACCACTGGACAGAGGTCGCATTCGGAGATGGCTTTGGCACCATCGTCGATCCAGCGAATCCACGCTATGCGTACGCCATGTCACAGGGAGGATACATATCGCGCTATGACAAGAACACTGGGGAGAACGTGTCCGTCCGTCCTGCACACCCTGACGACGTTCGCCTCAGATTCAACTGGAACGCCGCCATCGCAGTGGATCCGTTCGACAACTCGATTTACTACGGCAGCCAGTTCGTCCACAAGTCCGGCGACATGGGAGCCTCGTGGGACATCATTAGTCCCGATCTCACGACAAACGACGTTCTCAAGCAACAATTCGACACGAGTGGTGGACTCACCTATGACGCATCGGCCGCTGAAAATCACACCACGATCATCACGATTGCTCCGAGTCCAGTAGAACGTGGTCTCATTTGGGTCGGAACCGACGACGGCAATGTCCAGATCACCCGTGACGGCGGAGCCAGTTGGGAGAACGTGGTAGGAAGGATCAATGACGTGCCGGAAGCGACCTGGGTACCACACATTGAGCCATCCAAGTTCGACGGGGGTACTGCTTTTGTCGCATTCGACGATCACCGGCGCAGCAACCAAATGCCGTACATCTACAAGACCACCGATTACGGGCGCTCGTGGGAAAGTCTGGTAACCGACGACATCGAGGGCTTCATTCACGTGGTCGAGCAAGACCCGGTCTATCCGGACCTACTCTACCTCGGCACCGAGTTCGGCATGTACATCTCGTTCGACGGCGGTGACAGTTGGAACCTCTGGACTCATGGAGTTCCGCGAGTGCCGGTGAGAGCGCTGATAGTTCATCCACGCGACCATGACCTGGTGATCGGAACACATGGGCGCGCCGCCTACATACTCGACGACGTTACGCCGTTGCGAGCATTGGCAGCCAATCCAGCACTGGCACAGCAACCCATACATCTGTTCGATATACCACCAGCGATCCTGTACCAGACAAAGCAGGTCGATGGGATGCGCTTCATCGGTGACACCAAGTTCACAGGTGAAAACAAGGCGGAGGGCGCGAGACTCTCGTTCTTCGTGAACACAGAAGAAGACAGCGTCAGAGTGGCCTTTGAAGTCACACAGGGAGATGAGGTTGTACGGAGGTTCCGCACGTGGGCCAAGCAGGGTATGAACAGGACCGAATGGAACCTGTTAGCGGATGGCCTGCCTCGTCCTGGCGCCTCTGAGGAGCAGCGTGAGTTCCCACCCACCGGCTGGTGGGTGCTGGAAGGAACGTACACCGTTACCGCCAAGCTAGGCGACGAGGAGTCATCGGC
>JARRLJ010000028.1:9593-10549 GCA_037387025.1 Gemmatimonadales bacterium | reverse complement strand
CGAATGGGGAAGGGAAGCTCGGTGTAGCGATACTCGATGCTACGTAGCTCCGAAGATGTCTCATCCACCCATATCGTGCCGGCTACGTCCGGTAATTCACGTCCGGGAGCGGGCTCGAACGCAAGCCCGATGAGGTGTGACGCCGCTCCTTCTCCGCGCACACCCTTGAAGCAGTGCGTACTATGGAAAGTGTCATCGAACAGCACCTCGGCGTCCGGCCCGTAGTACCACGGCCCGCCCGAACGCTCCACCACGTAGCCGCGGGCGACCAGAGAATCGGGCTCCCAGGCCGTGGCGGGAATGCGGTAGTACCCCCACTCTGCACCCACATTCTCTCTCAGGACGCGTCTGGGTGTTGCGCTTACATCTCGCTCGTACTTGTGGATGCGATACCGGTAGGGTTGATGTTCGGCGGACCAGGCTGCCGCACGTAGCGCCTTCTGCACTTCCTGCCAGATGTGTCCGACGTCTGAGTTCGGCTCCGGCAAACCACATTTTGCTTCGCCGCGAACATCGATGGCTGTCAACCGTACGGGAATCGCAGTGACTCTGAGGTCCTGCTCGAGCGTATCTGACCCGGCAAGTGTGAACGCCGGCGTCTCCCAGGGTTCGTATCCAATTCGTTCCGAGCGGAGGCGATAGCGGCCGGGTGCAGCAGCGTGGATGACAAAACGTCCTTCGAGATCTGATAGTGTGCGCGCGACCTCGATCCCACGATTGTCGAGTAGAACGACAAAACCGGTTCCCACCGGTGTTCCGCCGATTGAGTCGAACACCTGGCCCATCACTACCTGGCCAGACAGTCCGGCTGACCAGGCGTGAGCGGCAGCGAGCACGCTCAGAACGAGAAACAGAGGACGCGTGTTCAAGAGCTGTCATCCACGTCAGCGAGAAGACAACGCCCGTCTCTTCCAAACAAACACTACCGTAGAGAACCCGATCAGGTCCTAACCCAC
>JARRLJ010000028.1:0-9531 GCA_037387025.1 Gemmatimonadales bacterium | reverse complement strand
GCTGACTGAATCACGTACTTCGTCATGAGATTGGCAACGAAAAGCTCTCGACTCTCCGTGCTCACTCCTGAGCTGAAGCTCGGGCTCGGCCGCTTACGCGACGTGCCTTGAAAGGCAAACACGGCGTTCTTCAGAACGCGCCCGTAGGGACCGAGCCCGTGTTTCAACACAGGAAGGCCTGGCGCATGCAAACTCCACCCGCCGCGACCGCCAGCCGCTAGCGCTCGTCAGACGGCGGATGCTCTTCAGCCGCGGGTTTGCGCACCACAAACACGTGGAACGGCCACAGCGGGAAGCCGAGATATCGGTCAAGCTCTACAACCGCCCCCAGTTCCCGCACACGGGGAAGCACCGACACCGCCCTGCATCCCATGGACAAACCCGGCCACCGCCATGCCCACGCTTCCACGCGCCCTCCTATCCACCGCATCATGCGGCCGCTTGGCTCCGCCGAGTGGGCCACACCTAGACGGCCACCGGCACGTATCAGCTCGTACAGCGCGGCGGCAGCTTCCGACGGCGCCACCAGAGGACACATGCTGTACGTCGACAGCACGACGTCAAATGCACCCCGGCGAAATGGCGGCGCCTGAATATCCCCTACGATATACGCGATCCGCCCTCCCCTTGCTTCCGCTCGGCGCCGCGCTGCTGCTAGCATCCCGCGACTCTGATCCAGAATGACAACTCTCCCCGCGGCTCCCCCCCGCCCGGCGGCCAACAGCCCGGTCGAACCGGTGCCGCCACCGGCATCCAGCACCCGGTCGCCTTTGCGAACAGCAGCGCTGACGAGTGCGCGCCGGCCACGGCCGTCTCCCCCCACCGTGATGAGCGCGTGCTGCACGTCATACCGCGTAGCCAGCCGATCGTAGATGCGGCGTAGAGCGAAGGGATCGAGTGCGTGTCGCATCGAAGCTTTACTTGTGTTCGCCCGAGTTACCGGCCTTGCGGGCTTGCGCGCCACGCGGGCAGTCGACCGGCGTTGCTGTGCAACTGCGCAAGCAGTTCGGGATCGGCGTCTCCGACGCGCATCGGAACGACCGCGATGTGACCGCGCCCGACTGCAGCGACGTCCGACTCGTCGTCCGGCCGACCTCGGAGCCCCAGCTCGACCGACCACACCTCTTTGCCGCTTTCCTGGCTGGCTGTCCTGTCGAATGCGGCCGCGATACCCATAACGCCGCGTGCTCGATCCACCACTTCGACACCCGTGATCTGCTCCGGTGCCACCGCCGGCAGGCTGACGGTCAAGTAGCTCGGCGGTCGCAACTGTTGCACGATCTCGCTCTGGGCGAGGCGGATCACCCAATCCACCACGGCGGCGATGGCTTGAGGATCGGAGCGGTCGATGCCGGAAACCGCCAGCGCCGGGATGCCCGCCGTCGCGGCAGTACGAGCCGCGCCGATGGTACCCGACCCGAACCACTCATCCGCCATGTTGGCGCCGCCGTTGATCCCCGACACCACCAGGTCCGGCAGCGCGTCGGACATCGGGCCGGCCAGTGCGAAAATCACGCAGTCGGCCGGGTAGCCGTCCAACGCCCAGGCGCGCACACCCTCGTCCACGTCACGGCGCTCAACTACGAACCTGCCGGTCCGGGTGAATGACATGACGTTGGACGTTCCACTGCGATCCTCGGTCGATGCCACCAGGACCACGTCGGCCACCCGTGCGAACTCCCGTGCCAGTGCTCGCGTGGCAACATCGTCGATGCCGTTGTCGTTCGTGATCAACACGCGCCGTGGCCATGCACTGTTCTGTGCCACAGCATGGTTCGGCCAGGCGAATGACAAGGCGAGCGCGAGCACCGGCAGGGCCTTAACCACGAAAGTCCCGGTGGTGAACGACCTCGAGGTGCGGCGGTGCACCAGTTTGATCACGGTACGAAGGGACATCACGTTGACAATCATGGATGACCTCTCAGGTCTGCTGTATGATCTACTCGTGCGTTTCAACCTTGTTGCACTTCTCTCTGATCTGTTCCACATCGCTGAGGTTCGCTAGGTACGTCACCACGAGTCCGCAACTACAACAGATATGTTCATTCAGCTTGAGACCTTTTGAAAACTGCTTAACCGGTCGAAAGTCCCTATGGCCACCTAAAAACGGCACGATTCGTATATCGGTTCCACCGCACTGCGTGCATTTCCCGTTCTTCATGATCTCTCCATTGCCGAGCGTGACCGCCAATCGCTATCGCGGTTCAGACGGTGGATACTCGCGAGCCACGGGTTTCCCTACCACAAATACGTGGAACGGGCACCGCGCAGCTAGAAAACGCTGTCGGCCAGTCGCGCGCGCAGTACCGTCGCGTCCTGGAGCACGAGTAGGTACACGAGCCCACGCTCCGCATCCAACGCAAAGCCGCGCACGCCTTGGGCGGTCGGGAACAGAATCCGCGTCTCCAGTGAGCCGTCCTCAGCGATGATCAGGATTAGGCTCGGCTCCGATTCGGGCTGGTGCAGCAAGATCCACAAGTCGCTTCCGACCACACGACCGTGAACGAAGTACCTCAGCGGTGTGAATCGATTCGGCGCGTCATCTGCGAGATTCCGGTCGACAAACTGTTGGCGTATCGCCGCGAACTCGGGAAGATCGAATCCGACGTCCCACAGCATGCTGTCTGAGGGCGAGTAGCGCTGCACTCTGCCTTCCGCTTGAAGCAGTAGCCAGCCCGAGCCATCGTCAGCCAACACCGGATGCACGATGTTCCGTATGGCAGCCGGAACCGCTCCTTCCCGGATCTCTTGTTTGATCGCGACGAAGTCCCATACCGCTGACGGTGGCGCGATTGGTGCCCCTAACCGCGATCCCGCAGTGCCCGATGGTGCATAGCGCTGGGCTAGCGCGGAATCGGAGCCGTTGAGTGCCACCAGCGCGCTTCCATCGGCAGCGAAAGCGACGGCGCCGCTGCTCGCGTCTCCGGGCATTGTGATAGTTCCGATTGGCACTCCATCTGTTGTAAAGGTTTGGATGCGGCCATTGCCGACGTCGAGGACTCGAATGGTATCGCCCGCGATTCGGAGAGATCGCGGCCAGCGAAGCTC
The DNA here is from genome assembly GCA_037387025.1 of Gemmatimonadales bacterium. GTDB lineage: Bacteria > Gemmatimonadota > Gemmatimonadetes > Gemmatimonadales > GWC2-71-9. Next base: position 6,483 of record JARRLJ010000028.1, on the reverse strand, counting down.
ACCGGGGCCCGCGCCTTCTCTGGCGATCGAGCGAAGCTTCATTCCCGACGGGTCCAAGACGTAGATCGAGGCGTCCCCGGCATCGAGCACATAGACATTACCTCGGTCATCCGTAGCGATCTCGGTGGGCCGCGCGAGTGTTTCGCTCTCCGCGGTGACCAGGGTGTCGATCTCGGCCACACTAATCTCGGAAGGCGCATCCCTGGGTCCGGAGTCGCACGCGGCGACGACGGTGACGCCGAGGATCACGAGTTTGCGCGTTGGGTGAGAGACTCTGGTCATGTGCTGCCTCACGTCTTTACTCGTCGGCCTAGTCACGTGCCTCATTGACGGTCACGTAATAGCCCTCGGGATCACGGACAACGAATGCGCGCATACCGGTTCCGTTGTCCGTGTTGGGAGACTCATCGATCGTTGCGCCCATCTCCTGCGCCCTGCGCCACGCCTCATCGAAATCGTCGACGACGAACCACAGCAAGAGGCCGTTCCCAACCTGACCTTCCTTGGGATCCGCTAGAGAAGGCCAAGCATGATCGCCGCGCGGCCCGGACGGACCCCAGTGGTGCAGACACAGCAGGATCGTGTCGTCGCTGTCGAGAATCTGATTGAAGGCGGTCGCGCCAGGGTGGTTCTCTTTGGCCTGCAGCAGCGCCAGGTACCAGCTGGTACTCTGCTTGACGTCCGCCACGGCGATAATCGGCCAATGTCGTTTCATGCGATTGCCGTTGTTACGGCGTGCGTAGACGCCTGACCGCGACCACTCCCGCGTCCTCCTCTGAGCGGCAGCGTTCCCTTCTACTCACGGTTTCGTCTCTGCTTCCCCGCGGCGAGGAACACGGCCCCAGCCACGGCACCAAGGGCGGCTGCGACACCCGTGTTGGCCGTGACGCCAAACAACCTGGAGCCGAGAATGATACCGCCAGCGACGACGAGCGCTACTACAATTGCCGTCAATAGACGCGGCATTCGCTTAACCTCCGCCTAAGAATCGTTAGGTTCCATTCGAGCTCGCCATCACTCGCCGTCGGCTCCTGTTCCAGGGCAGCAGTATCGAGCTTGGTCGAGCATTGCTTCCATCGCACGGCTATCCTACACGTCGGTGCATCTCATGGCCAATGTCTTCGACCTAGTGCTCGTCGAATGGCTTGTCTTCTGCACATTCACACCTACCTCCGCAGTAGTTGCCCAGTAGGCTTGCGACCATACCGATGCGGCGGTGGCGGTTGATACGCTTGTCGATCACTCGGCCGTCGGGAACCTATTCGAGCACCGCATGGTTAGATGCAGCATAACCCTTCATCCAAAGGAGGTGCTCCATGCGCTACGGGGCACTCGCAGGCTGGTGGCTCCTTGCGCTGCCGGCACTCGCCATTCCGGCCAGCGGCTCTGCACAACTTCCGAACCCAGGAATGGAGATCGATCGTGCACGGACCGCCGTCGTAGTCACCGATCCGCAGAACGATTTCCTCAGCCCCGACGGGGTGACCTGGGGCGTCGTGGGTGAAAGCGTGACCGAGAACAACACGGTGGAAAACCTAGAACGCCTCATGCGAGCCGCTAAGGACGGCGGGTACGAGCTGTTCATATCGCCCCATTATTACTACCCGACTGACCACGGATGGAAGTTTGGCGGGGCGTTGGAAGTTCTCATGCACAACATCGGTATGTTCGACCGAACTTCGCCGCTCAGCCTCGATGGTTTCGAGGGCTCTGGCGCCGATTGGCTTGAGCGGTACAAAACGTACCTTAACGACGGCAAGACAGTGGTCTCCAGCCCCCACAAGGTCTACGGTCCGGAGACAAACGATCTCGTGCTGCAGTTGCGCAAGCGCGGTATAGACAAGGTGCTGCTCGCAGGTATGTCTGCCAATCTCTGCGTAGAAGCACACATGCGCGAGTTGCTGGAGCAAGGGTTCGAGGTGGCGGTCATCACCGACGCAACTGCAGCCGCGAAGGTGCCAGACGGCAATGGTTACGCTTCCGCCATGACCAATTTCCGCTTCATGGCCAACACTACCTGGACCACAACCGAAGCGATAGCTGCACTGGAAGCAGCCGTACACTGACCCACCGTACTGTGGAGGGAGCACCTAGGCACCCACCCTCTGGGCGCCGAGGTGCTTCCCCGGCCTCGCGGTTTCCGGATTAAGCGCTATGTTAGTGCGCTTTAGCCGAGCCCTACACCATCTTCCCACACGGTCGGCTCGGTGGGACCACATCTGGAGCGCATCATGAAGCGAGCAACCCTCGTTGAGTACGACGTCGCACCCGGCGACGTGCAGACCATCTACGACGAAATTATGGAGACGCTGGGTAGCCAGGACATACCGAATGTCTTCAAGGCGCTGGGCAACAACGAGAATGTACTTCGCGCGGTGTGGTCGATGCTTAGGAACACGCTTGTGGAAGGGGAAATCCCCGCGCTGTTGAAGGAGCTGATCCTGTTTCGCATCTCGGTCCAGGCAGGAAACGAATACTGCAGGTCCTTACACGCGCATGCCGCATGCAGGCTGGATTCGACACTCAAGTATGACGACCTGAAGGCGCTTTCGGACGGTGAGGCGCTCCCCAGGCTGCCCGCTTCGTATCAGGTGGCGCTGGACATCGTTTCCCGAGCGGCGCTGAAGCCCAAGACCGTTGCGAACGACGACTTCGAATTGGAAGAGGAACTGCGCGATGCCGGGTTCTCAGAACGCGAAATCGACGAGCTGCTGGCCGTCGGCTACTTCGCAGTGATGATGAACACGGTGACCGACTCCTACGATATTCCCTGGGACGCGCCTTACCCTCCCGAGACTTCGTTAGCAGGCACCACAACGCGCTCTCGTCCAGAATCGGCCTCCGACTGCTGATACACGCACCGACTCCGCTCCATGGCCACTGAAACAGCCCTGTCGACACTCTCCCGCTACGAGGCGCTGTTCGAGCTGACGAGCGACGTCAACGCCTCCACCGAGATTGCGCAAGTTGGCAAGCTCCTCGCCCAGCGTTTGAAATACTTCGCAGACGTCTTTTCGTGGCGCTATTTCAGCCTCGAGCCCGACGAGTCTCACTCGACCGGACAGCGGGTAGCCATCGTGGTGGACGGCTTCCGCGGTCAGGCAACGGTCGATCAGATACCGGAGGATCAGCTGTGCCGTGTCGAACTGGAGCTGTGGCGCGGGAAGAAATCGCGTATCCTCGAGGGTGCTGAGCTCGAGAGCGCCAAGCAGGTGCTACCCGAACAATTCCGCAAAGACACCATCCTGCAAGTGTATGTCTGCCCCCACTTCGGTACGGGCAGCCTGCGCAGCATGCTGCTGTACAGCAAGGTACGGAATCCCTTCAACGACCTCGACATCAAGTTCCTCAACCTCGCATCCGGAATATTCCACGATAAGGTTCACCAGTTGTGGGAGCAGCAGAAGCTGCGCGATCTCGAGTTGGCTTACCTGCAACAGGAGATCACGCTGCGGCAGAGCGAGAAACTCGCCACGCTCGGCAGGCTCAGCGCAGGCATGGCTCACGAACTCAACAACCCCGCCGCCGCCGCGCAACGGGCAGCACAGCAACTGCGGGAGGAGATCGAACGTTACGCGCAGGCGCAGCGCAGCCTCGGTGAGTCGAATCTGAGCGAGAAGCAAGCCGGCATTCTGGCAAGCCTCGCAACGCTGATAACAGGCCGGATCCAGGCACCGGCGGACGACGATCCGCTGACGCGGAGCGACCTGGAGTACGAGATCGAGACGTGGCTGGAAGCGCGCGGTGTCGCGGAACCGTGGCGCTTTTCACCAACGCTCGTCACGATCGGGGTCACCGTGGAAATACTCGGCGAGATCGCGCGAGAGCTGGGAGACGAGCGACTGGCGACGGTTCTCGTGTCCATCACATGTGGTTACATGACGCAGTCGCTCATGGCCGAGATTCGCGAGGGCGCAGGACGCATAGCCGATATCGTCAACGCACTGAAATCGTACACGCATCTCGATCAGGCACCGGTCCAGACCATCGACGTGCACGAGGGATTGAATGACACACTGGTCATGCTGCGCGGCAAGCTGAAGGGCGTCACGGTTCGGCGGGAGTTCGACACGGCCTTGCCACAGATTCAAGGTTTCGGCAGCGAGTTGAATCAAGTGTGGACCAACGTTGTCGACAACGCGGTCGCCGCGATGCAAGGTGAGGGTACGTTGACCCTCAAGAGCTTCATGCGAGATCCGTGGATCGTGGTGCAAATCATCGATGACGGACCGGGAATCCCCGCGGACATACAGCCTAAGGTATTCGACCCCTTCTTCACGACGAAGCCGCCCGGCTCGGGTACGGGCCTGGGTCTCAACATCAGCCACAGCATCGTGGTGCAGAAGCACAAGGGCGAGATGGAGGTCCGATCGAAGCCGGGAGAAACCTGTTTTGAGATGAGGCTTCCGAAGCTGCTCGATCTCGAGGTAGCGGAGCCAGGCTCTGCGAGTGGCTAGAGACTTCACTGGGCGCCATCGCATCGTCGATTCTCCTCCTCCATGCTCCGACGGCTCGGTGCGGGGTACGGGGATCGGGACGTTGGGCAGATCCAGCGCCCAAATGGTTGCATGAACATGAACTGCTCGAGACAAAAACCACTTTCATCCGTGAAACAGAAACCTACCGGTGATAGCCACCGTAGGTGTGGAATACGGAGACAAGCAGTCAAAATGAAACGGAACCTTCAGATGAAACGATCGGCAGTGATCCTGCTTGTTTCAGCTCGGTTTGTCGTACCCCTCCCACTGGCTGGACAAGAAGAAACCGTACCCCAAAGCCTTTCGCTGAGTGAAGCCGTAGATCTGGCACGGAGGTACAATCCGTCGCTGCGCCAGGCGCAGAACGACGCCGGGCCGGCGGGCTGGGGTGTGAGAAACGCCTACGCCGCTTTCCTGCCCGCAGTCAACCTGTCGGGATCGCTGGGCTATTCCGGCGCCGGCACGCAGAACTTCCTGACGTTTTCCTTCTCGCAGTCGTCCGCCACCGTCCAATCCAGCTACCGGCTGGGTCTGTCGATGACTCTGAACGGCCGTACCCTGATGCAGCCAGGTCTCGCTCGGGCGCAGGCAAAGGCGACCGACGCGACGATCTCCAGCTCGGAGATCAATTTGGAGTCACTGGTGAAACAGCAGTACCTCGCAATACTCGCCGCGGACGCACAGGTCGAGCTGTCCGACGTCCAGGTCGAGCGAAACCAGGAGTTTCTCTCACTCGCCAGGGGCAGGTACGAGGTCGGCCTGAACACGATTCTGGATGTGCGTCAGGCCGAGGTGGCTCTGGGACAGGCGGAGGTACAACTGCTCCGCGATCAGCAAGCCGTGGTCGTCGAGCGGCTGCGACTGTTTCAGCAGATCGGCGTGCCGGCTCCGGAAGACCCTACGACCACGGTGCTGCCGGACACCTTCCCAATAGTGGAGCCACAGTGGGAACTGGGGGCTTTGCTGAGCGACGCGCTGGAGTCCAATCCAGATCTGTTATCGCTGCGCGCCCGGAAATCGGCCGCGAAGGCGACCCAGAGAGCGGTAGCATCGGAGTGGCTACCGTCGTTGTCGTTGTCCGCAGGATGGGCCGGTTTCACCCAGCGGTACACCGATCCCGCTCCATTCATCGACAACAGTGTGCTTTCGGCGCAGGATGATGCTGAGGACCTGCTCGACGCGTGCCAATTTCAGAACGACCTCATTGCAGGGCTCGCCACGCCAACCGTGAGCCCGCTCGACTGTTCGCCTTACACTTTCACCGCTGCGGACGAGGCCGACCTACGGTCCCAGTTGCGGGAGCGGAACAGCGCCTTCCCGTTCAACTTCACCAATCAGCCGTTCGGTGCGTCGATGTCCGTCTCGCTTCCCATCTTTACTCAGTTCAGCCGCCCGCTCAGGAACTCGCAGGCGATCGCGCAGGCGGACGACGCCAGCGAGGCCATCCGCGCCAGAGAGCTAGACGTGCGCACCACCGTGAGCCAGGCCTACTACGGCTTGCTCGCGGCGTACCAGGCCATTGGGATTCAGGAGCAGAGTAGGACGGCCGCGGGCGAAGGACTCACGTTGGCAACCGAGCGCTACCGCATCGGCTCGGGCTCGTTCTTCGAGCTGCTGGATGCACAGCTCGCCGCCCAGACAGCGGAGCGCGACTACATCAACGCGGTGTACGCCTACCACCAGGCCATCGCGACCCTCGAAGCTGCGGTGGGTCGACCGCTCCAATAGAGAAACAACAATTCCGCCCGCAGTGTCGGTGAAGGTTAGCAAACGCCGTGGAATCGGAGAAGCTGCTCGGTCTCGTCGCTCTCGGTTGGCTAATCTTTGCGTTCCTTCTGATGGCACGATCTGTTCAGAGAGGGAAGAAACTCGCAGACACCCTCGCCACGCGACACCCTGAGACCTATGAGGCGCTGGGTCGCCCTCGCGGCCGATTTCCGGGCGCGCAGCGATAACAGATCTGGATTGGACTCCAGCGCGTCGCTCAGCAAAGCCCCCAGTTCCC
>JARRLJ010000027.1:0-9986 GCA_037387025.1 Gemmatimonadales bacterium | reverse complement strand
GGAGATAACAATGCGCCCAGACACGTGTCGTGTTGGAGATCATGGGCTCGCGGTTGCTCGCTTAGCGGTGGCCATGCTAGTCATGCACGGCTGCGCTACCGAGCGGGGTGATTCCGCCGTAGTCGTCACCGACAGTGCCGGAATCGAGATCGTCGAGAGTAGCGCCTTCCAGTGGCCCGATGGACACGGTTGGCGGCTTTCCGATGAAGCGACCCTCGATATCGGAATACTCGAAGGCGACCCGGCCTACGAGTTCTTTCGGATAGCGGGAGCGCGACGTTTGACGGACGGACGTGTCGTCGTTGCCGATGCTGGGGCGTTTGAGATCCGCTACTACGATTCTGGCGGCAACCATCTCCTCTCGACCGGCAGGGAGGGCGGAGGACCCGGCGAGTTTGGTGGCATCCTGTCCATGACGTCAACGTCTGAAGACACATTGCTCGTCCGTGCTCGTCGGCGTGCGGACCTTCTTCGGTTCGGGTGGATTCCAGACGGGGCTGATCCGCGATGAGATCGTCTATCTGCGATCCGACCCGGACGGGGCCCTGATGGACACGTTGGCTGTGAGGCCCGGTGGCGAGATACATGGGATGGCCCAAGAGAACCTTCAGTTAGTGGGGGATGCTCCGTTCGGCAGATACCCGCAGTACGCCGTGTTCGGCAACGGGTTCTTCCACGGTAGCAGCGACAGCTACGAGATCGAGTTTATCGACAACACGGGCCGGCTGCTTCGCTCTCTGCGACGCCCCGTGACCAACATGGAAGTCACGAGCGCCGATATTGAGGCGTACAAGCAAGAGCAGATCGAGAACGCGGGAGACGAGAGACAGCGCCAGATCAACCAAACGCTCCTGGACGCCGTCACGTTTCCCGACGTGTTTCCCGCCTATGGCTCGTTCCTGACCGATGCGGACGGCAACCTCTGGGTGGACGTCTATCGCCGACCGGGCGATGACCAGCCGCGCTGGACCGTGTTCGATCGTGACGGCCGCGCGCTGGGCGAAGTTCAAATGCCCGGGCGGTTCGGCATCTTCCAGATTGGCGCCGACTTCGTGCTCGGACGCTGGACGGACGATTTGGACGTCCAGCACGTATTGATGTTTGAGCTACTCAAGGACTGACGCGAAGCCGGCAATTCCTTCAGGACTCGGTTCTCGGCCGAGCCCGGCCTCTCAGGCCGGGACCGACAATGACGTCGAGCCCTGTCTATGGCATCAAGACGCGGCAGACGCGCCTTCGACAATCCCGGGGCGGGGCTCTTGTAGATCTACCTATGTAGAGCTATACTTACATAGACATAATTCCCGAACTAGGTGCTCGGCATGGGAAGAGACATCCGTATGACATACGCCACCGCGCTCGTGCTGCAGGCGCTCGACCGCGGCCATCGCTATGGATTCGACATCATCGACGTCACCAGACTCAGAAGCGGGACCGTGTATCCGCTGTTGCGACGGCTGGAAGAGACCGGACTGGTGAGGTCCAAGTGGGAGCGAGTCACCATCGCCCGATCCGACAACCGACCGCCGCGGAAATACTACGAGCTCACCCACGCGGCAGACGAGCTCGTGGCGCTGGCGGAGGAGCGGTTCCCCGGCGCTACGCTACCCGCAGCCACCAGGGTATCCCCGGCATGACGCTCATCGACTACGGCCTGCGGACCATCAGCTTGATAGTCCCGTCTCAGCTGCGGGACGATTGGCTCCAGGAGTGGCGTGGTGAGTTTTTCCACGCCTGGGGACCGACCGCAGCACGGCACCCGGGAGCGGTCCGGGCGGCGATTCGATGCGGCGGTGCATTGATAGATGCATGCAGGCTCCGCATGCGAACCAGGCATAGCCCAAAGACATACTTCTTCGACACGACCTCGGCGGATATCCGCTTCGGGCTCCGTACCCTACGCAAGCGTCCGCTCTTCACCACCGTTGCCGTGTTGACCATCGGACTCGGGATCGGCGTGGCAACCGCCATGTTCTCGGTCGTTGACGGCGTCCTGCTGCGGAGCGTCCCGTTCAGAGAACCCGGTCAATTGTTCAACGTGTGGATGGCGATAGAAGGTGCAAAGGGGTTGCCAGGCTTGGTGGGACGCACGTGGGACAAGCTTCCCCTCTCACTTGAGGAGTACCGGGATCTGCAGGCGAAGAACACGGTGTTCCAAGGCGTTGCCGTCCATAACGCGATCCAAACGACCCTTACCGGAGCAGGCGATGCCGAGCGGCTCTGGATCGGGTTTGGCAGCGCTTCATTGATGACCGTTCTCGGTGTGCAGCCGGTCTTGGGGCGATGGTTTCTCCCGGGTGAAGAGGGCAGGGCAACGGGCGGCGCAGCGCCTGTCGTCGTGATCAGCTATTACACCTGGCATAACAGGCTCGGCGGTGACCCCAACGTTCTGAACCGAAAGCTGACCCTGAATGGAACCGAACGCACGATAGTGGGGGTGCTTCCTCCATCCTTCAGGCTGCGGTACCTGGGCATGCACTGGCTGGGTGAAGACCGCACGGGGAAACGCGACGTGTGGGCCCCGCTGGGCTCGCCGGGGCTCGGAAACGGCAACAACCTCGAAGCCATCGCCAGGCTTGCGCCCGGTGTGTCACTGGAGCGGGCCCTGGTGGAAACTGGCAACATTCTCTCGGTGAACGAAGACGATGCCGACGTGCGACTGGTACCACGCGCCTTCGACGAAACGCACGGTCTCAATTCCCCTCTGCTGCTGCTGTTCGGCGCGACGGGACTGCTCCTGCTGATCGCTTGCGGGACCATCGCGTCGCTGTCGCTGGGAGAATTGCATGGACGCCGCTTCGAGTTTGCTACCCGGGCCGCTCTGGGCGCCGGCAAACGCAGAATCGTGCGTCAACTTCTGACAGAGAGCATTCTGCTGGGGCTCGCCGGAAGCGTGATTGGAGCGCTCATAGCTGTCGGCCTGACCGAAGTGCTCGTGGCGCTTGCTCCGCCGATTCCCCGCGCGGATACCGCCGGCGTCGATCTCCGAGTGTTCTCTTTTGCGGCCGCACTCGGTACCCTCGCTGGGCTCGTTTTTGGAACGGTCCCGTCGCTTGCGTCGGTGAGGCGCTCCGTGAGCGGTTCTCTGCGCGCCTCCGGTCGGACCAGTTCGGCGCGGCGCGGAAGCTTCGAGCGTGTCGTCATCTCATCGGAGATCGCCTTGACCGTGGTGCTCTTGGTGGGTGGCGGTCTGTTGGGGCGCAGCCTGTTTCGCTTGCTCGCGGTCGATCCGGGATTCGACCCTGCAGGGCTCGCAACGATCCACATTGCGCTGCCACAGGACGGTCACGACAGCAGTGCGAAGAGCGCTGAAGCCTATGCCCAGATCACAGCCGCTCTCGAGGCCCTACCAGGCGTCATCAGCGCCACCGCCGCCACCAGGCTGCCGTTCCCCGGCTTGACGAATACCACGACGAGGGAGGTCGTCCGGAGTGACGGCACCAGCCAACAGATCAGCGCTCAGCAGGTGAGGGTATGGCCGGGGTATTACGAGACAATGGGCATCCCGCTCTTGGCCGGCCGCGCCCTGAGCGAGTCCGACGGTCCCGATGATCCTCCTGTCATGGTCATCTCTGAGAATATCGCTCGACGCTATTGGCCGAACGAGTCGCCGGTCGGCGCCAAGCTGCAGGGTTATGGAGGGAACGATATCACAATCGTTGGTGTCGTGGGGAACGTCAAGCGCAACCGGCTAGGAGTGGAGCCCGATCCAGTATTCTACACATCGCTGCGCCAGCGCCCAGCACCGGATGTGAGACTGGTAATTCGTACAGCGGGCGAGCCAGGTGCTTTTCTGTCGAGTATGCGCAACGTCGTGCACGCGGTCGACGACCGCGTGCCGGTTACTGATCTCGCTACCATGGACGATCTAATCACAAAGTCGGCGAGCGAGGAGCGTTACAGAACGCTGCTAATGATCCTGTTCGGTGGATTGGCTTGCCTGCTCGCCGCCGTTGGTGTTTTCGGGGTGGTTGCCCGAGCCGTTGCCCTGCGGACTAGGGAGTTTGGCATTCGCATCGCGCTCGGAGCCGAAAGCAGGGGTTTGATGCGACGGGAACTGCGCGGCAGTTTGCGGATCGGCTTGGTGGGGACCGGTATCGGTCTCCTGGTTGCAGTTTGGATAGCCCGCCTCCTGTCACAGTTCCTTTTCGGCGTCATGGCATGGGATCCTGTTACCTACGGAGCCGTTGCGTTGATCTTGATCGTGGTCAGTTTGGCAGCCAGCTACCTGCCGGCCAGACGGGTCACGAGAGTGGATCCGGTAGAGGTGTTGAGGACGGAGTAATCCTCCCGTCTTTATATGAGTAAGGTGCGACGCTGGACAGCACCACTCTAGGGAATCATACTAGGAAGGAAAACAGACTCCAACGCAGCATGCCGAGGGGGGCCTAAGGGATGACTGATTTCGGTACTAGAGTCATCGTTGCTGTCCCGAATCTCCGGTCAGAGATGCACGGCAAGCTATCTGAGCACTTCAAGCAGTTACTGACCCCGGGAGAAATGGTTTTGTTGTCTGTGGGTGACGAAACCGACGAGCAAAAGAAACACTTAGTGCAAGCGCTGGAACAAGACAATCCGTCCGCTCTGATAGCAGTCTCCATTCGTCCTGAATCGAGCACGATTTCTGCCTACACTTCCAGTGAAGTGCCCATCGTTCTAATCGATGAAGATATGCCTGGCGTCTCTGTGATTACCACAGACAACTACAGGGGTGGGTATATCGCCGGCGAGTACCTCGCCGACAAGGGTAAAGAGAAGCTTGCCGTTGTCGCCGGTAGGATGAAAGTGCGTGGAGGGTACAACGCGGAACAGAGAGTCAGAGGGTTTCAGCAAGCTTTGACCGACAAAGGTCTGCCACTGCCCCAAGAGTGTATCGTCGAAGTCGTTCACTACTCTCGTGATGATGGCCTCGAGGTAATGCCCCAGTTGTTGCGCATGGGTGTCGACGCTGTCTTTTCTGCGGCGGGAGACTTCTGCGCGGTGGGGTTATTGGCCGTCTTGCGGGAAGAGAGAGTACGCGTTCCCGAGGATGTGGCTATTGTGGGGTTCGATGACTTCCGGATTGCGCAGATGTCATTTCCCCCGCTTACGACCGTCAAACAGCCGTTAGAAGAGATAGCGCAAACCGCATACGACATGGCCGTGGTCAACAAAGCCGACATCTTGAATAGGCCCCAGAGAACCATGTTCGATCCCGAGCTTATCGTGCGCAAATCGGCGTAATCCGCGCACAGCGGCCTCTGTGGCCACTAGGCTGTCGCGGAGCTCAGGCCCGTAAGTATAAATCATAGAACAACTTACCGGATCGTCGCTAGTCCGTCGAAACCTCGTCGCGCTCACCATGGGCTGCAGCCCGGGGCTCAACCACTAGGTCTCCTGACCCCCGGTGGAGCCGGGCTCACCCGTCCCGGGGTTGGACTCCCTGGGCTTCCTTCCCCACGGTGACTTCCCTCACAGCCGAATTGGGGACCTGCCCCCACTATGACTGAGTCGATCCGGAACACCGCGTCCCGCCGAGGTCGCTCTATCAGAACCAGGCAGCAGCGACCCGACGCAACTCGAGGAGCAAGTCCAAATGGCGTCGTTTCTGAAGTCCCTGATGGGTAGCGGGCAGGCTGAAGAGGCACTGTCACAACACGCCCAAGAGATCATTGAGCGCATGGAGCGCGAACGGGAAACGCTGGAGGAGGCCACCAAGAAGGCCGAGCAAGCGGCAGCACGCTTGAACCAGCTCACGCAATCCGTAACGGAGGCAGATAGGCGGGTCTCGGCCGTGAACGTTCGCATTGGGCAAGCCGAGAAGGATGTCAAGAGCGTCGAGGGCATTGCACCCCAGATCACGGCTCTCAAGGAGGAGGCGGAGAACCTCTTCAAGAACCAACGGCGCGCAGAGGCCCAGCTCTCCAAGGCCTCCGAACAGATGGAGCAAATCCAATCGGCCGCTGCCGAAATCAGCCACAAGGCAGACATGGCCCTCTGCCTCAAGGACGATCTGGCAGAGTTCCTTCAGCTGAAGGCTCCGTTCGAGGAGTTGAAGGGGCGTACCGATGGTTTGGCTCGGAGCGTGGATTCGCTGGGCGAGCGGATCGCGGAGATCGACCGCGAGCAAGAACAGATCGCGCACGCACACGAGCAGGGTGAAGCCAAGTTCAAGGCTTCTGAGGAGAGGGTCCAGCAGCTCTACGCCAAGGTTGAGGCGGCGGCCGGCAAAGTCGGGGAGCTACGGAAGGTAATGGGAGACCTGGCGCAGGTAGCCGAAGGTAGTGCCGACACAAAGCGTCAGTTGATAACCTTGCAGTCGCTAACCGATTCAGTCGGGCAGAAGGTCGCGTCAATTGAACAGCAACGTGAGGTGGTGGAGCGGGCCACGCGCCAGGCAAGCAACCTGGGCGATCTCGTGCGCAACGTGGACCTGCAGCTTAGGAAGCAGGAAGAGAGAGCGCAGACAGTGCGCGATCTGCGTGCCGAGATAGTGAAGCTCACCTCTGAGCGAGCTGAGTTCTTGAAGCAGGCGGAAGACGTAAGCGCCAGGCAACAGCGGGTGATCGAAGTGGACCAGGCGACTCGTGCGAGGTTGAGCTCCCTCGAGGCCGAACTGAAAGCGAGTGTGGATCGGGTCTCGCTGGAGCGCGAGGGGATGGACGCTGTCAGCCAGCGCATCGTGGATCTACGACGTGATCTGTCCAACTTCGAGGAGCGGTTCAACGCGCTCGACGATTCTGCCAAGCGCTTGCCGGAGTTGCAGGGAACTGTCAGCCAGCTGTCCGAGCGCTTGAGCACGATTGGATCTGAGATCGATCGGCTCGATGAACAGGGGCAGCGGGCGCAGTCGATTCGTGCCGATCTCAAGCGCATCGACGGAACGGTGGGGACGATAGGTAAGCGATTGGAGGGTATCGAAGAGGCGCAGCCAGGAGTCGAGGCCATGCTCCGCGACTTCAATGAGCTGAGACGCAGTCAGGAAGTGCTGCGCGACGCGCTGGATCAAGTTCAATTCGCGGCCACCGAAGTACGCCGGTTCCGTGACGATCAGAACGAGACTGAGCGGTGGATGGCCGCCCTACAGCAGTTGGTCAACGAGGTGCAGGGCAAGTTCAGGGAGCTGAATGGAGCCCGCCCCGGCATCGATCTCGTACGCAAGGAAGTCGAGCGAGTGACGACGGCTTTGAATTCGATCGAAGAAAGGCATTCGTTCCTCAACGACATGGATAAGCGCCTCTCCGAAATCGGCACCGTGTGCTCCGAGCTGGATGAGCGGAGTTCGGGATTGGTTTCGCGGATGAATGCTGCCGACGGCAAGCTGCAATCGCTGACATCACGGGCCGACGATGCCGCGGATGTCGAGAAGGCAGTCACTAGAGCTGCTACCGGCCTCGAATCGCTCGAGCAGCGTAGCACCGAGTTTTCAGAGACCTTGGCCGAGCTGGAAAGCCGGTCGCACGATCTGCAAGCGTTGTCTCAGCGGATGGAACAGCTCGGTCGCGAGCTGGACAAGCGGCAAGCTACGCTGGAGAAATCGAGCGAACATCTGGAGCGGGCATCACAGCTGCGACACGAAGCCGCCACCACGGTGCGCGAACTGGAGGAACATGCGTCGAAGTTCACGGATGCACTCGAGCATGCGGAACAGAGAGCGCACGATTTGACGGAGCTGGCTCAGCAGCTCGAGGATCGCATGAACGGGTTGCGGTTTGCCGAGAAGCGACTCGGCCAGTTCGAGGACAAACTGTCACAGTGGGGACACACCGAGCAGAAGGTGAAACAGTCACTCGACCAGCTGACCGAACGTCAGTCGACGATCCAGACCATGCAGGCCGACATTCGCTCCTTGTTGCAGATGGCTGAACGTACCTTGGAGGATGTGCGCTCCATCAACGCCGCGCAGCAGGAGATAGCTCAGACGCGGAATACGCTGGACGGTGCACTCGAGCGGCTGCGTGGGGCCGAAGAAAAAGCCAGCAGCCTGGAGGATCGCCAGCGTCAGATCGACCGGGCCGAACAACGACTTGGCCGGGCCGAGGCTCTTACGCTGCAGGTACAGTCGACGCTCGAGACGCTGCAAGGTCAGAAAGCGCTGCTGGATCACGTAGTCGACAAGGCCGGTTCGCTCACGTTCCAACTGAAGCAGGCCGAAGCGCTGATCCAGACCATTCGGGAGGAGCGTGATCTGACCAACAAGGTGCGGGCTGCGGTAGCGGAAGCGCGCGACGACACGTCGGAGGCGCGCGCGAGTTAACGCCTAACGTCACGCTGTGGGAGAGGCCTCGATGGACCGGGACGTCGAGGCCTTCTTCTTTTCTTGAATAGTGTGTTTGGGACTCACATGTTAACCGAGTACGGTGTGTGGTAGGGCGGTCTCCCGTCTCCCGTCTCCCGTCTCCCGTCTTCGTATTACCGCCTCACTTCCGCAAAGAATTCCATTATCGCCTCACTGGCCGAGAAGTCCGGCGATCTGGGCCACGTATGGTGACCACCATCGATGGCGTACAGCGTTATCCGATCGCTCAGTGCGCAGTCGGAGTAGTCGTGGCGGTCTACCGTGATGCCGTTGTCTACCACGTCGGGCAGGGAAGTGACGGTCGGTCCCGTAGTGCACCCGCTGAGGTCGGCCCAAAAGAGAAACATCTCTTCCGGGGCCATGAAGCCGGGTGCCCCCAGCCAAGGGAAGGAGTTGTCCTCAGTACCGTGGATGAAGACTGCGGGTATTACGGTCTCCTCATTGCACAGGGGCTCGACAAAGGAAGTCAATGACGCGGCGACACTGGCGATCGCCGCGAGTGTCCCTCTCAGTTGGCACCCCAGCTCGTGCACAAAGAGCCCACCGTTGGAGAAGCCTGCTGCGTAGACGCGATCGCGGTCTATGGCGAACGTAACGGCCAACGTGTCGATCACATCGACTGTGAACTGAGTGTCGTCGATTCCGTTCAAGTACGCCGGAAGACCGTAAAACCCCCAGGTCTCCCTAACGTGATCGACGCCATCCAGGTAGGCGACTAGCACGCCGCTCTCGTCCGCCACGGTATCGAAGCCCGACAGACGTCGGATGTCGTTGCCATCCTGGCTGGCTCCGTGGAATACGATCACCAGCGGCACCTGCTGCTGCGGTGTGATAGTCGGTGGTACGTGGAGTCTGAAGGTCCGCTCCCGCCCGTTGGATGTGAGGCTGCTCTCGTAGTCACCGCCGCCGTATTCCGGCTCGGTGGTGCCACACGCTGCAGCCGTGAGCAACGCTGACACGGAGATGATTCCCCTTGCACACCAGGTCATAACTCGTGCTCCGTCGGTCATCAGGTGCTGTGTCCTGGCTGCCGCAAGGCTCGCTGCACCTCGGCGGTGAATGGGTTCTGGCCCGACCTGAGGCTCATGATCCACCTCAGTTGCCGGTCTCTCTCCACGGCCGAGGTGGTGCGCCGCGCAGCCTCTTCCAGGTCGTCAATAGCTCCGGCGTAGTCGGATGTCAGTGCGCGGGCCAGCCCACGCGCCTCTCTCGTACTGGCCGAAAGCGGGTCGAGTTCCACGGCTTGATCACAAGCGAAAAGGACGGATGCGGCATTGCCCCAGAGGCTTCCGTACCAACACAGCCCATACCACATCTCGTGTGATGTGTTCAGCCGTGAATCCAACCCCAGTGCAGCGGAGTAGGCTGTCAGGGCTTCCATGATGTTGCCCTGCCGAACTAGCGTATCACCATCTGAGACCCAGGATGCGGCGGCCGCGGCGTCGGCCGAACTGGGTGACCTCCGGCTCAAATCGAACACCACCGGTACACGGACCAACCTGCGGAACGCACGTGAGTCACTGCGAGCCGGATCGAAGCGGCTGATTCGCAGCATGTCTACGGCAGGACGCTCGAACTCTCGGCGCGTAGCGCTCACGACTTCGATAGTGTTGGCTTCGACTCTGCCTGTAGTGTCGATCATTGCCTGTAATACGACCCGTCCCTCGGTTCCTCGGTCGAACAACCTGGGCGGGTACGCCACCGGCGG
>JARRLJ010000026.1:0-9742 GCA_037387025.1 Gemmatimonadales bacterium | reverse complement strand
TTGGCAGGCTTGGCCCATTCGGCGCCTGTTGGCTTGGGAGGCCTTTGTATCATCGACTTGGCAGGTTCGGGAACCATCATTTCGAACGCGATCCACTTTCCGTCCGGCGACCAGGTTATTGCGCTCGGTGACTTCGTGAGGTTGGTCAGTTTCGCGGTCTGCCCATCATCCATGAAGCGGACGTATATCTGCGATGAACCGTCGGCACTCGAGACATAGAGCAGTCTCGAGCCGTCAGGTGACCAGCGGGGAGACGAATAGTTGGCATTGCCGGTTGTGAGCGGCCGGTGATCCGATCCGTCGTAGTTGATGATCCACAGATTGGAACGCTGGCGGTCGGTCATGATGTCCATGAAGTTCCGCACGTATACTATCTTGGTGCCGTCGGGGGAGATCTGCGGATCGGATGCCAGTTCCAACTCGAACACATCCGGCAACGTGAAGTGGTCTCCGGCCGTCTGCGCGACGCTTGCTTGGCTTGATAACGACAGCGCGAGCGCAATGCCCAAGTAGTTCAGCTTCTTCATGGGAGTGTCTCCTTCGGTAGTCCCTGATGTCCCGCGAACAGCTTGAGATAGTTTCTTCTTGAAGTGGCGTAACTTACTGCCGTCGCTGTGACAGGCAAGCTACTTGGCCGGTGGCCACTCAGATTCGGCTAGCCCAACCTCGGATGGAATCTGCTATTTCGTTCATCACCTCCTCCTGCGTTCGTCCCGAGCGTTTCAGCACCCTGAATGAGTGGTCGCCACCAGCCACGACGTGCATGGTCGCACGGTCGCCTAGGCCGGCGACGATCGGCCGAAGCAGGTCCAGGTCCGCGAGATGGTCTCGCGTGCCCTGAACGAACAGCATCGGGACGCGGATCTCACTCAGGTGTGCGGCGCGCTTCGTGGCCGGTTTCCTCGGCGCGTGGAGAGGGTAACCGAGGAACACCAACCCTTGGAGCTCGGGCGGAGAATCATATGCTGCAACATGTGATGTGATGCGCCCGCCCATTGACTTGCCGCCAGCGACAATTGGAAGTCCGCCGGCCAGGCCGATCGCGCTGTCGATGGCCGCACGCACAGTTAGCTCGAGAATCCTCGGTGTATCTGGTGACCGGCGACCGGCCTCCATGTACGGGAACTGGTAGCGATAGGTCGCTATGTTTCGCTGCGCCAAAAGCCCGGCCATTGTTTCCATGAACGGGTGCCTCATTCCTGCACCGGCACCGTGTCCCAACACGTAGAATACTTGGGCGCCGTCGGGGCTCAGTAGCAGTGCCGAAACCGGTCCACGGCCTTCGACTTCGATTTGAGATTCCAGCTCTGTCATTGTTCCCCTTCGAAGGACGGCCACATTTCCTGCAGGGTCCGATAGGGATTCCGGCATACAAAAATTGTGAGATCCCGCTGCTCAGCCACGGCGTAGGGGTTGGTTACCCGACGTGCCGGCGTTACTGATTCAAACCGTCCGTCCAAGTCGTCAAGCGTGAACCCGTGAGCTATTGTCACGTTGCCCGCCTTGTCGCCGGGTCCGAAGAACCAGTACGTCCCTACAATGGCGATTGCGTTTGGCAGGCCTATCTCGGGCCCATAGAAATCGATGGCACCGGCTTCACCGTAGTTGGAAGCGAGCAGCACGGCCTCCTGTTGTTCTTCGGGAGCGAGGCTGTGATAGACGCTGGCTATTGAGTCAACCTGCGCCTCCCAACCGAGCATATCTGCGTAATCCTGCGGTAGGCGCTCGACGGCTCCTACGTTGGTCGTTACGGCGGTGCGTGATCCCAACCTCGCCAGGTATTCCTCCATCACCGGAGGCGCCAGGATTGGCAAACCGAGCGGCAGGAGGACCATGACGTAGGCTGCAGTGGCCGCAACTGCGGTCCAACGGAGCATTGGCGACCAGCGGGGCACTCGTAGCTCACCGAGAAAGACGGCCCCCGCGGCAAACAACGTCGGGTAGATTGGCCCCGCATAGTACGGTTTCCCGTGCAGCGCTATCAGTAGAACGAATGCTGCAAGGCATGTCCATCCAACGATGCGAAACGGTCGCAGCTTCCGCGTGGCCAGAAGCGTTACTAATCCAGCCGTGGCTATGATTGCACCGGGGCCCCACATCAGTTGTCGGCGCAGGAACTCTCCCGCCGTCACCCTGGCGAGTTGCGCATTCTGCAAGTCTCCCATCTGATCGATGATCGGGAAGCCAAGTCTGATCTGGCCAACGAAGCTCGGACTTCCAATGGCGAACGCAATGAGCGCGCCGTACCACGGCCACGGCGTGAGGAGAGCGCGTCGCCGCTTGCTTACGAGCAGTCCGATCAAGGTGGCCAACCCGAATACCAACATGCTGAACTTGGAAAGCAGGCCGAATCCGCACGCTGTTCCAAACAAGATCCACCAGCGCTGGTTCTCGCTGGTGCCCAGTTTGACGATGGCGAACAGTGCCAGTGTCCACCACAGTTGGTCGAGTACTACTGGCTGGAACAAGTTCCCAGAACGAAGGAACAACGTGTTTGCCAGGACACACAAGGCGGCCAGCGCTTGTGCGTAGCGGCCCCCTCCCAAGTCCCGTGCGACTGCCGCAGCGAGAACGAGAATGAGTGTGCTCAGTACTGCGGGAAACAATCGAATTGCGAATATCGAATCACCCAAGAGGCCGCGCTCCAGCTCTGATATGAGAGCGATTGCCGGAGGGAAATCCATGCTCCACAGACGGAGGTGCTCTCCCATGGCCATGTAGAGAAACTCGTCTCGGTGGAACTCGTATGGACCGAACAGATTGGTGCTGAAGTGGAGCGCGAGCTTGATTGCCGCCAGCGAGCCTATGATACCGATGGCCAATGGAACCCGAGCGGAATCGGGGTGCGAAACGGGAACTGGTGAACCGTCGTTCATTCGAACCTGCCACCAAGCAAGCTGAGCGCTGCATTCAAATCGGGCTCGAGATCGAGCACCTCCGCAAGAGGGTCGACCTTCATGCGCTTCAGCCGGTCGGGGACAGTCTTGATCGTGTGTGTGCCGATGTCCAATCTCGCATTCACCTCGCTCCACCTGAGGGGTGTGCTGACCGGGGCGCCTGGAAGGGGCCTGACACAGAACGGAGATACCAGGAGCCTCCCATGGCCGTTCTGTACGTAATCGATGTAGACCTTGCCCTCCCGCTGGGATGGAACGCGTGCGACCGTTGCGATGTCGGGAAGTTGAGTCACTATGACACGACCGAGAAGCTGACCCAACGTACGCGATTGTTCGTAGGTACAGCAGCGTCCCAGAGGTATGAGCACGTGCAGTCCTGATGATCCACTCGTTTTGACGAAGCAGGGGAGTTCGATCTCTTCACAGAGTTTGCGAACTGCTCGCGCTATTGTGATGACGTCACCGAAGGGCGCCTCCTTGGGATCCAGATCCAGGATGCACCAGTCTGGCTGCTCGAGAGTGTCCACACGGCTCGACCATATGTGCAGTGGGATCGAACCGAGGTTGATGATGTAGAGGAGAGACTCTGGGTCCTCTGCCACGAAGTAGTCCAACTCACGCTCGGACCCCTCGCTCCACAGCCGCAGGCGGCGAATCCATTCTGGTGCGAACTTGGGTGCATCCTTCTGAAAGAACGACTTCCCTTCGATCCCGTCCGGGTACCGCGTCATGACTACCGGCCGGTCACGCAGATACGGCAGCAGCCAGTCGGCAACTGCCGAGTAATATTCGATTAGGTCGCCTTTGGTGTACTGCTCCTCGGGCCAGAAGACCTTGTCGAGGTTCGTGAAGGGAACCACAGGCTGGTCGGTGGGAGAATCGACCACGGGAGGTGGATCCAGAATCTCCGGATGTTCCTCCTGGAGGCAGCATTCTTCTGGTTCCTTGTCGTCGCGCCATCGGAGAAAGGCCGGATGCCTCAGCATGCCCTCCTCGGTCAACTCGCGGAACCTGACTTCACAAACAAGGAGCGGCTCTACCCAATGGTGGCCTTGTCCCGATGGCAGTGTGCCTGCGCAGGCCGATTCGTCGCGCAGAATTCCGTCTAGCTGCTCTCGTGCTTCATCGAGTTGCCCGGCTGTGAACCCCGTGCCCACTCGACCCGTATATACAAGCTCGTCACCAACGAACTGTGCCAAGTGGAGGGCTCCAAATCCGGTGCGCGACCGTTTGCGGTCGGTGAACCCGACGACTACGAAGTCATCTGTTCGGTCCGCTCGAATCTTGCGCCAGTCCGGTGACCGTCCCGGTCGGTACGGTGAGTCCGCCTTCTTTGCGACTATTCCCTCGAGACGCATCCGCTGGACCTGCTCGAACATCGCTTCGCCCTGTTCCTCTATGTGCTCGGAGTAGCGTAGCAACCCAGCGGACGGTAGCACGCTCTTCAACAACGACTTGCGGGTCTCGAGCGGCAGAGATCGGAGATCGTGACCTGAGAACCCGAGCAGGTCGAACAAGTACAGTGTGGCGGGCAGTTCCGCGGCAGCGCGCTGAATCTCGATGCCACGACTCAGCCGCCCCCGCTTTTGCAGTCTCTGAAAACTCGGCAGGCCACGGTCGTCATGTACCACGACTTCTCCGTCCACGACGAGATCTTCGAACGGGAGCCGCTGTACTGCTTTGGCTACGTCGGGAAATGTCGCCGTCAGATCGTTGCCGGCTCGTGACAGGAGCACCGCCTCTCCGTCTTCTTTCCCGGCAATCAGTCTGTAGCCATCGTACTTGA
This sequence comes from Gemmatimonadales bacterium, assembly GCA_037387025.1. Taxonomy (GTDB): domain Bacteria; phylum Gemmatimonadota; class Gemmatimonadetes; order Gemmatimonadales; family GWC2-71-9. The sequence goes on along the minus strand of JARRLJ010000026.1, from coordinate 5,059 downwards.
GTTCGAAAAGCCAACCCGGCTTGCTGAATGGACCTTTGCCCGTTTCGGCAAGCATGACCTTGGCGCTCGACGGTCGCACTGGGGCCTTCGGTGCACCGATCTCGGTGAGCTGTTGGACGATGGGCCGCGCCAAATCGGTTCCGTCTCTCAGCTGTTCTACGGTTCTGCCGGAGAAGACCGAATCGGCCGGGAACGACTCGGTACCGTGTTCCGTTGCTTGGCCGTCACGCTCTTTGATAAACAGCCAATCCTGCTTGGTCTTCACCAGAGTCCATTTGCCTCGCAGTTTGTAGCCCCTCAATTCGAACAGCAGCTTCCCCTTCTTCATGCCCTCCTCGGGGTCCTCCAGCGGGATCCACTTTCCCTGATCCCATACGATCACAGCCCCGGCCCCGTAGTTGCCCTCCGGGATCACTCCCTCGAAATGGCCGTACTCGACCGGATGGTCTTCGGTATGGACGGCGAGTCTCTTGTCTGCCGGATTCGGCGATGGCCCCTTGGGTACGGCCCAGGATACCAACACACCGTTCATTTCCATCCGAAAGTCGTAGTGGACCCGGCGCGCGGCGTGCTGCTGGACTACGAAGAGCTGTCCGCCAGGACTCTTCCCGGCACCGAACGGCTCCGGCGTCCTGTCGGCGGATCGCTTTGCGCGGTAAGCACTTAGCTTGTCCGGAGGAGGCGTTTTTCTTGCGGGCATCGAGCTAAGTCTATATAGATTCACCCCATGAGCGCACGCCCAATAGCCACCGCTACGATCTCGTTCGGGCTCGTTTCAGTGCCCGTCAAACTGTACTCCGCCGGGGAGCCGGGGAGGCGTATCAGCTTCAACTGGATGCACGAACGGTGTGGTACCCGTCTCAAACAGAAGTATTACTGTCCTAAGGACGATGAGACCGTAGAACGAGCCGACATGATCAAGGGGTACGAGTTTGCCAAGGATCAGTACGTCGTGTTCAAGCCCGAAGAGCTCAAGGCACTGGAAGAGCAGGCGAGCCAGTCCATAGACATCACCGAATTCGTGCCGGCCGAGCAGGTCGAGCGCATCTATCTCGACAAGCCGTATTATCTGGGACCGGAAAAGGGCGGCGAACGGGCTTATCGGCTCCTGTCCGCGGCTTTGCGGAAGACGGGTAGAGCGGCCATAGCGAAGTACGCATCACGGGGGAAGCAGTACCTCGTGATGGTGCGGCCAATTGAAGATGGCCTGATCATGGAACAGTTGCTCTATCCCCAAGAAATACGGGCTTTCTCGGAAGTGCCGCTGGAAGAAGGTGAAGTCAAGGAACAGGAATTGGAGTTGGCTGTGCAACTTATCGACCAGGCCGCTACTGACGAGTTCCGACCCGAGGACTACCGCGACGAGGTGCGCGAGCGGGTCCTGACCCTGATTCAGCAGAAGGTCGATGGTGAGGAGATAACCGTAGCGCCAACCGAGGAACCGCAGACGCAGATCATCGATCTCATGGCAGCGCTCAAGGCGAGTCTGGCAGCGGGCCAAGAAAGCGACGCGGAGGAGCGCAAGCCGGCCCAGCGAGCTGCCGAGACGGAGAAGAAGAAAACCAGTTCCACGAAACGGAAGAAGGCATCCTCAGGCTAGACAATGATGAGTCCGGCCAGCTCGCCGATGGTTACAAGACACACGAGCTGGCTGAACTGCTGGGCCTCTCGGAATCGCAAATCAGATCATTCGTGCGTCGCGGTCTGGTTACCCCAAACCGAGGTGCGCACGGCGAGTACTCGTTTTCTTTCCAGGATATCATAGTCCTCCGGTCTGCCAAACAGTTGCTGGACGAGAAGGTCCACCCGCGTCAGATCCACAATGCCTTGCGGAAGCTCAAGGGACAGTTGCCGCAGGAGCGTTCGCTGTCGGCGGTGCGCATATCCGCCGAAGGGAAGCACGTGGTGGTGCGTGACGAGGGCACGGTCTGGAATCCGGAGTCAGGGCAGGTGCAGCTCGACTTCTCGGATAGCGGTGACGTCGCCGAGGTCGCACCCTTCGGCAAACGAGTAGGGAGGGCGCCCGGTGAAAACGACACTGAGCCAGGTGCAGAAGAGTGGTTCGCGATTGCCTTCGATCTAGAATCTGTATCTCCCGAGGAAGCGAAGCGGGGATATCTCAAGGCAATCGAACTGAAGCCGGATTACGCGGACGCGCGCGTCAACCTGGGCAGATTGCTGCACGCCAAGGGCGATTACGAAGAGGCCGAGGCCAACTACAGGAAGGCGCTCGAGGACCAGCCCGAGAATGCAACGGCTGCGTTCAACCTCGGTGTGGTGCTGGAAGATCTCAAACGTTCCGACGACGCCGTTACCGCGTATGAGGCTGCCCTCAAGGCGGATCCGTCCTATGCGGATGCGCACTACAACCTCGCCGCCCTCTATGAGAAGAAGGGTGAGCGTGCCTCTGCGCTCAGGTATCTAGCCATGTACCGTAAGCTGATCGACAAGCAGTAGAGCAACAATCCGTGGAGCGTGCCGATTTGTGGGCTTTAGCTTATTATCCGCCATGCCTTCTTTAGAGGCTCTGCAATCCGCTATCAGGGACTATCGGTCCGTGTTGGTGGGATACTCCGGAGGAGTGGACTCTGCGCTTGTGGCCGTAGTAGCGCGGCGTGTGCTTGGCCCTGACCGCTCCCTTGCGGCCATCGGAATCAGTGCGTCACTGCCACGCGATCAACTGGATCGGGTACGGGAGACAGCCGGGCTTTTCGATTTGCGGTTGGTAGAGATCAGGACCGAAGAGTTCAGCGATCCCAACTACACATCCAATCCGACCAACCGCTGCTATTTCTGCAAGAAGGAGCTGTGGTCCAAGCTGACGTGGCTGGCATCTGAACACCAGTTGGCCATTATAGCCGACGGCACCAACCGCGATGACCTCGCCGAGCATCGGCCAGGAGCGCAGGCTGCAACCGAGTCGGAAGTGAGAAGCCCGTTGGCAGATACCGGCTACACTAAAGCCCATGTTCGCGCAGCAGCGCGCGAACTCGGTATTCCGGTTTGGGATGCGCCTGCAGCACCCTGCCTGTCGAGCCGAGTGCTGTACGGTTTGGAGGTGAATGACGAGAGGCTGAGACAGGTGGAAGAGGGGGAGGGTTTTCTGCGTAGACTAGGTGTCGGAGGTGACCTCCGCGTACGCCACCGCGGTGCTGAGGCACGCATCGAGGCTTCCCCGTCCCAATTCGAACTGATCCGACGGGAGCGGCAAGCCATAGCGCAGCGATTCACGGATCTAGGCTTCTCGAGCGTTAATCTGGATCTTGCCGGGTACAGGAGAGGGAGCCTTCTAACGAATTCCGATGGCAGGCTCGAGTCGCTTCTAGGTCAGGGATAGTCTACGGTGCGTCTGTTCATTGCGGTAAACCTGCCTGGCCACGTGCGCGAGGCGGTCTGGGAGAGTGCCGCGCCGCTGAGAGACGAAGGGTTGCCGGTACGGTGGGTGAAGACCGCGTCTCTGCATCTCACCATGAAATTCCTGGGTGAAGTGGATCCCGTACGGGAAAGCGAGGTGATGCGCGCGCTCGACAGTGCGGTGCGGGGGGCCGGTACATTCCGGGTCGCTCTTTGTGGCTTCGGTGCGTTTCCCAATCCGCCGCGTGCACGCGTAATCTGGGTAGGTTTGGAGCCTGTGCCGGAACTAGAGCTGGTCCAGAACAAGGTCGAGGAGGAGATGAGGCAGATCGGGTTTCCACTCGAGGGACGACCGTTTCGACCGCACATGACCATTGGCAGAGTGCATCGCCACGTCCGCCCGGCAGATTTGAAGGGGTTGGAGTCGCTGCTCGAGCGACTCCAATTCACCTCTGAGTCCGTAGTGGATTCCGTGGATCTCATGCGGAGCGAGCTAACTCGGTCAGGCGCACGTTACACCAAGCTGTACGGTGCCGTGCTGAAGCAACAGTGAAAGGCTGTCTCAAGAACCTGTTGGCAGGTGTGGGATGCGCAACCGTGCTTGCAGTTGTAGGGGGGCTAACCTGGCACTTCCGTGCGGATCTGGGAGAGGTGTATCGGACCTTAGTGGATGGGGCTGGCTCGGGCGCCGCACCGAGTATGACGGTTGGACGTCCATCTTCGGATCAGTTGCAGTCAGCGGAAAGCAAGGAAAGCGACATCGCTGAGCGATCGGGCCCCGATCAAATTGTGCTCTCGGCGGATGAGATGGCTTCGATCGTTCAGGACCGGCTCGCTCCGGGGGCCCGGAGGGCACTCGATTCCCTGAAGGTGGTGTTGGAGCGTGACCGGCTCTCGATTCAGGCAGATCTGCTTACAGAGGTTTTTGGACGTGATCTTCTGGGGCCCCTGCAGGGTATAATCGACCCACGTGAGCCAATCAGGGTGTCAGGTACAGCCGGGATCAAGGTACCCGGTGTAGTCGCCTGGACAATCGATGAGTTTGTGATCTCGTCGTTCCCATTTCCAGGCCCAGCAATTCCGGTACTCGTCGATCGGCTTACGGGCGGGTCGGACGGAGTGATTCTCATTTCCGTTCCACCAACGGTGGGTGATCTGCGCATTCGTACTGAGGGCGTGACTTTCTACCGGCGAGCAAGTTGATGGCTAAACGAGTTCTGGTGGTTGATGACGAGCGAGGCGTACGAGAGGCGTTGCGCCAGGTATTGGAATACGAGGGTATGGAGGTGGCAGACGCGGCCAACGGAGAGGATGCCGTCTCTATGTATTCTGAATTCCATCCGCACATCGTTCTCCTCGACGTGAAGATGGCTGGAATGGACGGTCTTCATACACTGGCCCGGCTACGCGAGCTGGACGGGGCCCTACCTGTAGTGATGATCTCCGGCCACGGAACGATTCAAACTGCAGTCGAGGCAACACAGCTTGGCGCATACGACTTCCTGGAAAAGCCCCTCGATACCGATCGCATCTTGTTGACTCTGCGGAACGCTCTGCAACGTGTCGATCTCTCCTCGGAGAACGAGAGGCTACGGGCTGCAGTCGTCGACCGTTACGAAATCGTAGGTAGCAGCCAAGCGATCAAGGGTGTTCTGCAGGTCGTCGAAAAGGTCGCGCCCACTCCGGCCCGTGTTCTGATCACGGG
>JARRLJ010000025.1:0-12825 GCA_037387025.1 Gemmatimonadales bacterium | reverse complement strand
AATTCGCACCAAACCCGGAGTAATTCCCATCTTCACTTGATCTTCCGGCGGTACATCCGAATGCGTCATGGTCCAGGGGTGCTCCGCCAGAGACTCCGTTCCTCCCAAGCTCACAGCCAGCTTCACTAGCTGGAGTGAATTCAAGAAGCGAAATGCACCTGTCTCGCCTCCATCTACTTCGAACGCAATGAGCGATCCGGGCGCGGTGCATTGGTTCCGGTACACATCAAACATTGGATCATCATCGCGCAGAAGGCCCAAGTAATGGACTGACACCACCTTCGGATGGTCGGCCAGAACGTTGGCTACGTACTGGGCGTTCTTCATCATCGCAGTCATCCGCATCTTCAGAGTCTCGAGACTCCTGAGAAGCAGCCACCCGCTCCACGGGCCAGCCATAGTACCCATGAACGTGCGTAGCGCCTTTATCTGGGCCACCTGTTCTTGACTTCCCAAACAAGCACCGGCGATGACATCGCTGTGTCCGCCGATGAACTTCGTGGCTGAGTACACCACTAGGTCAGCCCCGTGCTTGATCGGATGTTGAAATACCGGCCCCAAGAAAGTGTTGTCGACAACTAGCACTGGATCGTGTTCGCTGGTTCCAAACGACTGAAGCAGATCGGCTAATCCTCTGATATCCACCAGTGCGTTGGTGGGGTTGGCCGGGGTCTCGATCAAAGCCATGCTGACTCTTCTGTCACCAACGCGCTCTCGCACAGTTGGCTCGACATCACTAATTGGCAGTCCGGCGTGAAAGCACACAGGGGTGATACCGAAGTTGGGAAGTACATGCTTGACTAGGTAGTCCGAACCACCGTACAACGGCTCGCTCACGATTAGAGCATCACCTGGTCGAACGAACGCCAGCAGAGTCGTCGCGATAGCTGCCATACCACTCTGGAAAACGGCAGCAGCTTCGGCCCCGTCCCAAAGTGTCAGTCTATCCTCTAGCACCTCCAGATCGGGGTTGTTGAGGCGGGAGTAGATGAGTCCTAGCTGCTCCGTGGGACCTTTGGCTCTCATCCCGTGAGCGATCTCAAAGAATGCCTTGCCTGCCTCAGCGTTTTGGAACGTGAACGTGGACGTTTGGAAGATCGGCGGTTTTACCGCACCTTCAGATAGCATGGGATCGTACCCGTAGCTCATCATGAGGCTCTCGGGCTTGAGTTCGCGCCCCTTTATGTCGCGTTTCTTGTAGTCTTTCACTTTGAGTATCCAATTAGAGGGTAGCCCTACACCTGCGGAATCTATTCACTGGACCGCTCAGAGGGTAACCATTTTCTCTGTACCTTGGTTCAGGTTGATTGATCTGGGGTCGCGACGCAGGCGTTCCGTGCGTTGAAAACGGCGATCCCGACATGAAAGACATTGTGGTGGGGACTTGGGTCCCCACAGATGGACCGGCGGAGTAGGCGCTCACTGGCTATTATTAGGGTGAGCCTGTTGCTTCAACTCGAGAACTAGGTATCAGCTGATGGTAAAAGTCACACTAGCCTGCCAGTTTTGCGGCATGCTGAACACCATTGATGCGACCCGGCATGACAAGGGCCCCAAGTGCGCTGAGTGCGGTAAGCCTTTCTTGCTGGATCGCCCGGTCAAGGTGGCCGACGAGAACTTCGATGCTACTGTGCTCAAATCTGAGATTCCCGTCTTGGTGGATTTCTACGCCGACTGGTGCGGTCCATGCAGGATGATGGCACCGATGCTAGATGAAATCGCGCGCGAGAAGGCCGGCAAGATGCTGGTCGCGAAGGTGGACACGGACCGGTCACCCCTCGTGAGCCAGCGTTACGGCGTGCGTTCAATACCCTACTTCGCGCGGTTCGAGAATGGACAAGTTGTGAAATCGGTTGTGGGTGCCGCCCGCGAAGGCCTCGCCGAACTCGCAGGATAAGATGGTGCGATGAAGGCGATAACTTAGTCTCCATCGCACCACGCGAAACTGCGACCTGTCTGGCTAGGCCGGGATGCCGTTTCTTATCACATCCTCCATGGCCTCTGCAAACCTGTCGACTTCCTCCAGCGTCGTGTACACGTTCGGTGTAACTCGAATGCCGGTGCACGCCTCGTGGTTGATCGGCGTGACGATGATCTTTTGAGTCCTCCAGAGGTGCGACGTTAGCCCACCTGGCTCTATTCCCTCAATGCCCACATTTGCCAGCCCACCGGACATCGCCGGATCGTAACTCGTGTACAGATTGACCCCCGGCTGTCCATCCAATCGCTTCATCCAACGGTCCCTCAAGTAGCGGAGACGGGCGACCTTGCGCTCCCCACCGATCCCTTGATGGAACGTGAGAGCCTCGGCAATCGCATTGTGGTTGGCCGCTGGATGAGTCCCTATTTCTTCGAACTTTCGGATGTTGCCCTTCATGGATTCCGGAGCCGCCATTAGAGGCCAGAGTTTCTCGATTTTCTCCCGTCGCACGTACAAGAATCCAGTACCGTGTGGAGCCAGCAGCCACTTGTGCAGCGATGTCCCATAGTAATCACACTCGAGATCATCGCGCTTGAACGGGAAGTGGGCAAAGGCATGCGCTCCATCTACGATGGTCTCTATGTTTCGCTCCCGAGCCATGGTGCAAATCGCCTTCACCGGGAATATCTGTCCAGTGAGGTTGGTTATGTGACAGAAGTGGATCACCTGTGTGCGCGGCGTAATTGCACGCTCGAATCTATCCACCAGGTCCTGCATGCTGGGTGGAGGATCCGGAAACGAGATCTTCTTGATCACGATCCCTTCGCGCCGCACACGCTGGTCCCACGTGGTCAACATCCGACCATAGTCCTGGTCCGTTGTCAGAACCTCGTCGCCAGCCGCCAGATCCAGTCCGAATTGGCAGATCTCCAGTGACTCGCTGGCATTGCGGGTTATCGCCATCTCCTCTGGATCGCATCCGAACTCGCGGGCCAGACGAATCCGAACACCCTCCACCTGCGGCTCGAGTATGCGCCACATTGTGTAAACAGGCGCCTCGTTGGAGTATTCCAGAGCACGACGCATGGCATCCTGTACCACCTTGGGACTCGGAGAGACACCTCCGTTGTTGAGATTGACCAAACTCCGGTCTACGGTAAACGCCTGTTGAATTTGCATCCAAAAGCTCTCATCGGCGGCAACCTCTTGAGGCGAGCGACCGTCGACCATACCAGCAGCGGAGAATATGCGCTGGATCCCGTCGTTGCGGAGTGCAGGCCGAGTGACTGCAGCCGCGCCCACGAGGGAGTGCAGGAAATCGCGGCGGTTGATCACGAGATGACTCCTTTTTGGGGGTAGTTCTATGGACTGGTTCTCGCCGAGAGTGTTCCCAGCTCGGTTGGATGTCAAGAGTCAGCCTTTCTGGCACTACGCAGGAACAACAGGCTCACGACGACGGCGATCGTCGCAAAAGATAACCACTGGATCGCGTAACTCAGATGTGGCCCGTTTGACAGTTCCGGGATCTGACTCCCTCGCAGCGCGGCCACAGCGCCCGCAGGCTTCTCCAATCGACGCAAGACTAGGGGGGCCAGTCGGTAGGGGTAAGTGGACTGCAGGTCCGCTGGATTGGCACGTCGCAGGTATAGCGGCCACCCATCTCCAGGGAGTGAGTGCTCGTCGACAGCCATGAGGAATCCCACGACAGTGGTCGTGTCCGGTTCTGACAGAGCTTCGAGATCAACTCTCCTGGCATCTGGCGAAGGGACCCACCCTCGCTCGACCAAAACCGCTCGTGTCTCCCCGATCAGCAATGGAGTGATGATATTGACGCCTGGAATGCCGTTACGACTCCTCGCGACTACCACGACTTGCCGTTCGAAGTCGAAAACACCTCTGGCTGTGGCTCGTCGAAATCGTAGGGAATCGTCCAATCGGTCGAGACCCGGTTCGACAGGGGTCATGGCTAAGCGCGCCTCAAGCAACTCGTTGTATGCCCGGCGCTGCTCTAGCCGATCGAGCTGCCAGATGCCCAATCGGACGCATACTGTAGCCGTCACCAGCGCAACGGCTATCACGGTGGGCGCACGCACGACTCAGGCCCGTCCGACGATGACCTCGGGCTTCATGTCGAGAAACAGTCCGGTCTCGACGATTCCTGGACGGATCACCAATGCCTGCTGTAAGGAGTATGGATCCTCTATCCCGTTCTCAAACTTGCAGTCTAGGATGTAATGCCCCTCGTCCGTGCGGCATGGAGCCCCTCCTAGATCGGACCGCAGCACGGGCTCCGCACCCAGCTCTCTCAGCATCGCACGGTGTACCTGCCACCCGAATCGGACGACCTCTACCGGCAAGGGGAACGCCTCCCCCAGTCGATCGACCAGCTTCGACTCGTCAGCCACGATGCACAAGCGTTTGGAAGCCGTTGCTACCATCTTCTCCCACAGTAATGCGCCGCCTCCGCCCTTGATGAGGTTACCGTCAGGATCGATCTCATCAGCACCATCAATGGTCATGTCCAGGAGGGGACAATCACCTAGATCGGTGAGCGGTATCGCGAGAGCGCTTGCCAGTTCACGCGTTTCGACCGAAGTAGCGACACCGACCACCTCTCGTAGCTCACCGGCCTTTAGTCTTCTCCCTATCGCCTCTACAGCAAACTTGGCCGTTGAGCCACTGCCCAACCCCAAGGCCATTCCCGACTGAACGTGCTCAACAGCCCTCTCGGCGGCATCCTGCTTCGCACGCGATGTATCTCCCGGGCCAATCATAGTCTCCCCAAAACCAGTCTCGTTCGCTCGACTACTGCTTGTACCGTAATGCCAAATTCTTCGTACAATCGCTCGGCCGGCGCTGAGGCGCCGAACCTGTCCAATCCGATTACTGCTCCACGATTCCCAACCCAACGATACCAGGACATTGGATGCGCAGCTTCCACCGCTACGCGTGCGGTGATCTCCGGAGGAAGCACCTCGTTTCTGTACTCCGACGGTTGCACCGCAAAGATCTCCTGGCTCGGCATGCTCACAACTCTCGCGTGTATACCCTGCCCTTCGAGCTCGGACTGAGCATCCAGCGCCACACTCACCTCCGATCCTGTCGCAAGGAGTATGGCCTCCGTAAGCCCTCCGTTCGCATCCGAGAGCACATAGCCGCCACGTGCGAGTCCGCTGGCCGGTGCCAGCTTTGCTCTATCCAATGTGGGCACTCCCTGTCGCGTGAGGGAGAGCGCCACAGGCCCGCCCTGACGGTTGATGGCAGCGCGCCACGCCTCTGCGGTTTCGGCGGCATCGGCAGGTCGAATCACAGTCAAATTCGGGATGGAGCGCAATGAGGCCAACATTTCCACTGGCTGATGGGTCGGTCCGTCTTCTCCCAACCCGATAGAATCGTGCGTGAAGACGTATATAGCCTTGAGTCCCATCATGGCCGCAAGGCGAATCGGTGGCCTCATGTAATCCGAGAAGACCAGGAAAGTGGCACAGTATGGAATGAATCCGCCGTGCAAGGCAATCCCGTTGATGATGGAACCCATGCCATGCTCGCGCACCCCGAAGTAGATGTTGCGGCCACCTCGATTGACACGGCTCAGTGGCTCTCCGTCCTTGATCAGCGTTTTGTTAGACTCAGCGAGATCAGCAGAGCCCCCAAGCAATTCCGGGAGCGCTGCAGCCAGCGCGTTCAAGACCTTGCCCGAGGCAGCCCGTGTCGCCATCGAGCCTGCATCGGCTCCGAACTCAGGTAGTGCTGTCTCCCACCCGTCGGGCAATTCCCCTTGCTGGCGCCGCTCGAACTCGCGCGCAAGTTCCGGATACTTCTCGGCGTAGGCAGCGAACACTCGCTCCCACTCGTCTTGCAGTCGCGCGCCACGCTCGAGGCACTTACGCCACTGGGCCAGGGCCTCCTCAGGTACCGTAAAAGGTTGGCTGTAGTCCCACCCCAAAGCCTCCTTCGTCAGCGCGATTTCGTCCTCACCCAACGGTGCTCCATGAGCGGCCGAAGTGTCCTGCTTGTTGGGGCTGCCATATGCGATGTGCGTGCGGACTATTATCAGGGAAGGAAGTTCGGAGACCTTGGCGGCCTCAATGGCTCTGGCGACTGCCGCCAGGTCATTGCCGTCCTCCAAACGCTGTACGTGCCATCCGTACGCTTCGAACCGGGCGGCCGTATCATCGCCGAACGACAGGGTCGTGCTGCCGTCAATAGTTATCCGGTTGTCGTCGTAGAAGCCGATCAGTTGGCCCAACCCCAGATACCCCGCGATCGACGCCGCTTCATGCGACACCCCCTCCATCAGGTCGCCGTCACCAGCGATGAAGTAGGTCTTGTGTCGGAACAGGTCGAATCCCTCGCGCCCGAACTCGGCCTCGATCCTCGCCTCGGCTAACGCCATCCCCACCGCGTTACCTAGGCCCTGCCCCAACGGCCCAGTAGTCGTCTCAACACCCGGCGTGATGTCCCGTTCGGGATGGCCCGGTGTGATGCTGCCCCACTGGCGGAAGTTCTTTATCTCTTCGAGTGACACGTCATATCCGGTGAGATGGAGGAGGCTGTACAACAACATCGATGCGTGACCGGCCGACAGAACGAATCGATCCCGGCCCGGCCAGCTAGGATCGGCTGGGTTGTGACGCAGGTGCCCGGTCCACAACACGTAGCCGATCGGCGCCAGAGCCATCGGCGTTCCCGGATGGCCTGAGTTGGCCCGCTGGACGGCTTCCATCGCCAGCACTCGGACCGTGTTGATGCAGAGTTCGTCAAGGGCCTTGGAGCCCGTCGCGACAGCCTCAGGCATGCTGAGAGTCCCTTCAGAGATCGGTTGATGGATGCGATAATCTAGATGGGTGGGTGGGTGGACGGGTAGGTGTCGAGACAGCGCGGAGCGCAAGGATCCGGCCGCCGCACGTCCCTGAGTAATTCGACTAGATTTCGTTCCGGTGACAATTCCTCCGAATACTGTACTGCAACTGACTGATGATATGACAAATCCATTCAACACCCGGACTACAATAGACCTTCCCGAAGGGAAGACGGCCGTCTACAGACTGAGCCCGCTCGCGGAGCAGGGTATGTGCGACCTCGACAAACTTCCGTTTTCGATTCGGGTCCTACTGGAGAACGTACTGCGGCACGCGGGTAATGGCGCGGTCACGGAAGATCACGTCGTCTCCGTTGCAGGCTGGAAACCCCAACCAGATCGACGTGCGGAAATCCCTTTCATGCCGGGGCGGGTAGTGCTGCAGGACTTCACCGGTGTTCCGGCAGTCGTGGACCTAGCAGCGATGCGCGACGCTATCCTGGGTTTGGGCGGCGACGCGGCGCGAATCAATCCTCTCGTGCAGACCGATCTAGTGATCGATCACTCGGTGCAGGTGGACTTTTCCGGTTCACCAAACGCGTTCCAGTTGAACGTCGACAAGGAGATGGAACGAAACCGAGAGCGATATGCCTTGCTGCGCTGGGCGCAGCAGGCTTTTGAGAATTTTCGAGTCGTGCCTCCGGGAACCGGTATAGTGCACCAGGTGAATCTCGAGTACCTCGGGAGTGTGGTACGGTCGCTCGAGGTCAACGGTGATCGCGTGGCCTTCCCCGATACGCTGGTAGGAACCGATTCCCACACTACCATGATCAACGGGCTGGGTATCGTCGGCTGGGGCGTGGGTGGCATAGAAGCAGAGGCTGTCATGCTGGGCCAGCCGTACTTCATGCAGCTACCAGAGGTCGTAGGTATGAAGCTCGAAGGGCAGCTACCCGAAGGAGCGACTGCTACCGATCTCGTTCTCGTGGTCACACAAATGCTGCGCGAACACGGCGTGGTGGGTCGTTTTGTGGAGTACTTCGGGCCCGGCCTCGCTACGCTCGGACTCGCGGACCGGGCAACCATCGCCAATATGTCGCCAGAGTATGGAGCGACGATCGGCTTCTTCCCAGTTGATGAGGAAACCATACGCTTCCTGGCGCGCACGGGGCGTCCCTCGGAGTTGACCGAACGTGTGGAGAAGGTCTCGAAGGAACTGAGTCTGTTTCACACGGCGACAGCACCGGAGCCGGAGTATTCCAACGTCGTGGAATTAGACCTCTCCTCTGTGGAGCCATCCATCTCCGGTCCGCGTCGACCCCAGGACCGCATCCCTCTCACCGGTGCCAGCAAGGCATTCGCCACGGCGCTCCCGAGTCTCGTGCCGACAGGCGCAACACGAAGCCAGAGCCGGGCGGCAACGGCTGTGAAACTGAACGGCACCAAATTCGAGCTGGCCGATGGCTCCGTGGTAATCGCGGCCATCACGAGCTGCACTAACACGTCGAATCCGTCGGTAATGCTAGGAGCTGGCCTGGTCGCAAGAAACGCTGTGGCCAAAGGTCTTACCAGCAAACCGTGGGTAAAGACAAGCCTTGCTCCGGGCTCAAAGGTGGTGACCGACTACCTGAAGGAAGCCGGCCTCATGGACGATCTCGAAACGCTAGGGTTCCACGTTGTCGGATACGGGTGCACCACCTGTATCGGCAACTCTGGTCCCCTAGCAGAGCCGATCGCCGAAGCGATTCAGGATCACGGACTCGTGGCCGCTTCGGTGCTGTCGGGCAATCGGAACTTCGAAGCGAGAGTCCACCCCATGGTGAGGGCCAATTACCTGGCTTCACCGATGCTGGTGGTAGCATACGCGATTGCCGGTTCCATGGACCTCGACATCACATCGGAGCCTTTAGGATCGGACAAAGAAGGCAACCCGGTTTACCTCAAGGACATCTGGCCCAGTCCTCAGGAAATCAGCGAGGCTCTGTCCAAGGCTGTAAAACCGGAGATGTTCCACAAAGAGTACGGGGAGGTTTTCCAGGGCAACGAAACTTGGAGAGCCCTGCCCGTATCGACGGGAGAGGGCGGCAAGTTCGTCTGGGACCCGTTGTCTACCTACGTGGCCAACCCACCGTTCTTCGTCGGCATGGGCCACGAGCCACCACCACTCACAGACATACAGGGAGCCCGTGTCCTCGCTTCTTTGGGAGATACTGTGACTACCGACCACATCTCACCGGCCGGAGCCATACCCAAAGACAGCCCAGCAGCTCGCTGGCTCATGGATCACGGAGTCGAACAGACCGATTTCAATACGTTCGGTTCGCGGCGGGGAAATCATGAAGTGATGATGCGCGGCACTTTCGGCAATATTCGCATACGCAACAAGCTCGTAGCCGGCAAGGAGGGCAACTGGACGGTGCATCTGCCGACCGGCAACGAGATGAGCGTCTACGATGCGGCGATGCGTTACCAAGAGCAGAACACGCCGCTACTAGTGCTAGCCGGAAAAGAATATGGCACGGGAAGCTCACGCGATTGGGCCGCCAAAGGCACGGCTCTGCTGGGAATCCGCGCCGTCCTCGCTCAGAGTTATGAACGGATCCACCGCAGTAATCTGATCGGAATGGGTGTGCTGCCACTCCCATTCCAAGCAGATGAGAACGCAGAATCGCTGCGACTCGACGGTACGGAGACTTATGACATAGCCGGCATAGCACACGGACTTACTCCCGGATGCAACCTCGGCATCTCAGCGACGCGTGCGGATGGAACGAAGATCGAATTCAAGGCACTGGTTCGTTTAGACACTTCGGTTGAAGTCGAGTACTACAGACACGGCGGAATACTGCAATACGTGTTGCGGCAGCTATCTAGGTCTTGAGGGCAAAAGGGGCGCCAACTGCGCCCCTTATTCACATCGGGCTATGAACTGTTCGATTGCGGGCCACTGGGATAAGGCATCAGAATACCCCAGATCCATCAAAGTCTCGGTGTAATCCGGTTCAAACAGTAAATAGCTCACCAGATCTGAGGCGCCTGCTCTCCTCGCCCCCAAACTCACGGTTGATGCGTTGGAGCCGTTCCGCGTCGGCGTCCAACGAGTCGAGGAATATTGCGTTGAATAGAAGAGAGACCACTTCAGCGGTCGCCGGATAATCACCGATCGGAACGGAAGGCGCCACGATGCCCGGAGATTTGCGCATTGAGATTGCGATTATTCTTCGAGCTCCCAAGTGTATGGCCGGCGCGAGAGGGGCGGTCTGGCGAACGCTGCCGTCGCCGTAGAAACCGTCCGTGAGCTTGATGGCCGAGAATACCAGTGGAATTGCAGCCGACGCCATGACGTGCTGCAGACCCAGTTCCACGCGCGCTGACTTCCTCATTGCCCGCTCCCACTCGGGTGCCTCTCCACGGCCTTGCACGAAGGTGACCGTCTTGCCCGTCGTGTAAGACGTGGCACTCAAGGCCACGGCATCGAGCCGGTTCGAATCTATGTTCCGAGCGATACCATCTAGCGCCACCGACGCGCTGAGGAACTGACGCAAAGGCTTCATGTCCATCACGCCGCGTACGACACCGGGTCCTGACTGGCGACCCAAAGCGAGTTTGAAGAGCCACTTGAGAGACGAGGTGACGATCGAAGTGGGCCTCACCCGGTAGACTTGATTCGTAGTGAGGCGTTTCCACTCGCTCCGCAGGTGACTCACTGCCGAGGCGAACGTCCCGGGATAGGCCGCCAGACTCGTTGCGTTGATCGCACCCGCCGAGACACCGGTGAGTATGGGAACTTCCAAGTCGGGTACACGCTCGGTTAGTGCCGCGAGAACTCCAGCCTGATAACAGGCGCGCGCGCCTCCTCCCGACAGTACGAGCGCCAGGTCGGCAAAGCGTGATCTGCGGACTCCTTGTTGCTTGAGCATGGTCGATCAAAAGTCACAGCCAAAACGGGAGTTCGCCAGTAACGGGTTCCAGTTTCCGCCACCCGAACTATCTTCCGTTGCCATGTCGTTCACTGTTCCCGAGCGCGAATTACAGTTCCGGGCGGGGCCGGCGGGCGGCCCCGGTGGCCAGCACGTGAACAGGGCCTCGACCCGAGTTGAAGTGCGGTGGGACATAGCATCCAGCCCCAGCATTTCGGAATCCCAACGGCAAACGCTGTTCGAAAAGCTCGGCTCTCGGATCGACTCTCGCGGCATTCTGAGGGTGTTTGCTGACGAACGTCGCAGCCAGCTGCGCAACCGGGAAGCGGCCGTACAGCGTCTCAACGCGCTGGTCAGACAAGCTCTGCGGAGCCCGAAGCCGCGCAAGAAGACCAGGCCGCCGCCCGCAGCGAAAGAGAAGCGGCTGGGAGACAAGCGTCGGCGCTCGGAACGGAAGCAGGACCGACGTCCGATAGATCCGGAAGCATGAGCCGGAGAACCGCGGCAACCTGATCGACAACTTCAGAAGGAGCAAGAATGCAGGCGGGTCACGTACCACTAGCACTATCCATAGCGACCTACGACTGGAACCCCAAGACTATCGTTCTGTGTCTGGGTATGCACTTTCTCCCCAATGCGGACTCACTGGTGGAACGATCCGGGTTGGCGGGTTCAGGATTTCACTGTACGGTCACACACACCACGTGGTTCGCCATAGTGATTAGCGCATTCGTGGCAATCTGGTCGCCACATTATGCGATCTTCACGTTCGTCGCAATCATGTCGCACTTCGCTGCTGACATAGGCAGTACCGTTGGGCTACCGCTGCTGTGGCCGTTCTCCAAGAGGAGCTACACGTTAGCGTTATTCAAGGACACTGGCTATTGGGGCAAAGAGATGTACATCGGCTACTACAAGCAGCCCATGTCGTGGGTATTGGAAGGAGCCGTGACAATCTTCTTCGTATATCGCTTGTTTCAGATCGGCGTCCTCGGTTCCTGAGTCATTGCGTCGATGACAAAGGAGCACTGGGATGCCATCGTCATCGGGAGCGGTTTCGGTGGCAGTACCGTTGCTCTAAAGCTCGCAGCGGCAGGCGTCCGAGTTATCGTGCTCGAGCGTGGCAGATGGGCAGATAGAGACGACTCAGCGTGGGATTCGAGGGCAATTCAAGTCGACCGCAAGTACAAGAGCCGTACACCCTACGAGGTCGACGAGCGGAAAGGCCGCGAGATCACGCATCCTGACGAGACAGTGGGTGGCAAGTCCGTCTTCTATGGTGCTGCTTCGTTCCGCTTGCGTTCTGAGGATTTCCACGTCCGGTCCCGATTCGGACGAGCAGGGCTCGAGTCGGTTCCCCCCATGGATTGGCCCATCGACTATAGTGACCTCGAGCCGTTCTATTGCGAGGCGGAACGCGAGATCGGAGTGGCAGGTGTGGCAGGAGCCGACCCCACCGAACCCTTCCGCTCCTCGGATTATCCCGCAGCTCCGCCTGCATACGGCACATCGGCACGATTAATAGCCACCGCAGCAGCCAAACTGGGACTCAATCCATTTCCCATGCCGCTCGCGATCAACTTCGAGGGTTCGCGCGAACGGCCCAAATGCGTGATGTGCATGACATGTGACCTGTTCCCATGCAAAGTCTGTGCTAAGAACGACTTGTCAGTGACCTTGCTCCCGAAGGCGCAACGCGACGGAGCCGTAGTACGTGAGCGGACAGTAGTCAAACACCTCTCAATGTCGGGCGGACGGGTGAAGGAAGTGGAGTGTCTCGACGTCGAGTCCGGCAGAGCGTTCACCCTCACCTGCGACTTATGTGTCGTCAGCTGCGGTCCGATAGCGTCTGCGGCTCTCCTCTTGTCATCGGGATTGGACCAAGTAGAGCCCAACGGGAGATTGCTGGGCCGTTACCTCATGAGGCACTGCAGCGGAATCGTCATCGGCATCTTCCCCTTCAAGACGAATCCAGAACGTCAATTTCACAAACAGTTTGCCATCACGGACTTCTATTTCGGTCATGAGACGGGCGGTCCCGAAGGACCGTGGGGAATGATCCAGGCACTGCAGACACCGCCACCTGAATTCGTGCGCGAAACGGCACCATACCCACAACCGATCGGCACCATAGGAGCCAAAACACTTCCTTACCACGCCTACTTGCTGTGCATTGCAGAAGA
>JARRLJ010000024.1:0-12053 GCA_037387025.1 Gemmatimonadales bacterium | reverse complement strand
CCAACCGCCGGCGAATAAGTGAATGCCGAACATACACCCCAACACTCCGAGCGCCCCAAATACAACCCGTAACAGCATTAAGAGAGCGGTCACGGGGAACCATAAGGGCAGACCAGCGACGGGAATCCTCCCTCCCCCAATCGCGTTCAGTGCATCGAGCGCTGCGACCTTGAGATCAAAGCTGACATCGTCCGTAGCTGGAAATCCGATCGGAACTCCACCGGTGAAAAGTCTGGCAGCGCCGCGGGCCATGGTCATCGTGGCGAGTGTTACCATGAAAGGTGCGACCCGCAGGTATGCGATCACTGCACCGTTGGCTGCACCAATGCCTGCCCCCGAGATCACGCCTACCAGAACTGCGAGTGCAGTTGCGCCGGCCACTCCTACGACACTCAGCACACTTGCGTTGGTCACGGTGGCCGCGACCAGTACACCTGCGAGACCTACAACCGAACCAACCGAGAGATCGATCCCTGCTGTGACTATTACGAACGTCATCCCGAGAGCGAGAATCGCGTTCACGGAGACGTGAAGTAGCACAATGGTGAGATTCCCCCGGGTGAAGAAGCCGGGAACCGTAATCGCCGCCAAGATCACGATGGCCAACAAAGCTAGGCCCACGCCGTAGCGGGCGACCCAGTCACGCATGGTCGTCTCGCCCTTGATCACGCCGCAGCCACTGCTAGAGCCATGATTCGCTCGCTCGTCATCGACTCCCTGTCCAGTTCACCCATAACGTCGCCTTCCCGCAGAACCATCACTCTATCCGCCAGTGCCATCAGCTCGGGCAGTTCGGACGATATCACGAGCACGGCTTTTCCACGGTCGGCCAAGGCACGTATCTGTCGGTGCAGCTCAACCTTCGCGCCCACGTCCACGCCGCGGGTTGGCTCGTCGAACAGAAGCACGTCCGCGTTGGTGATCAAGCCCTTTGCGAACACGACCTTCTGTTGATTGCCGCCGGACAACGTGCTCATGGCTCGCTCGATGTTCGGGGGTCTGAGATCCACATCATCCACTGTGCGCTGAGCTTCCATGGCTTCATTGCGGTGACCGATGACGCCGGCCCAGCCCGTCAGTCGATCGAGCACGGAAAGAGTCACGTTTTCTCGAACGACCATGCTGAGAATCAGCCCATCTCGCTTGCGGTCCTCGGAGAAATAGACCACGCCTTGGTCGATAGCGTCGCGTGGAGAACTGGGTTTGTAGCTGGCGCCGTGCAGTAGAACCTCTCCGGATTCCCACGGACTGTCTCCAGCCAGGGCGCGAGCGACCTCGCTTCTGCCGGCGCCTACGAGGCCGGCCAATCCCACGATCTCGCCACGCTTGAGCACTAATGAGACGTTCCGGAACCATGGTTCGAGGGTGAGATCTCGTGTTTCAAGCGCGGGCTGCGAATCGGGTTTCCGGCCCGGGGGTTGCCGCTGGTACTCCACATCGCGCCCCACCATCGCTCGGATCAGCTCGCCGTCGGTGCGATCCGATGCTGCGCCGGCCCAAACCCGTCGTCCGTCTCGCAGGACCGTGATCGTGTCGGCGATTTTGCGAACCTCGTCGAGCCGGTGCGAGACGAAGATGATGCCTACGCCGGTCTCTTTGAGCCGGTTTATCTGCTCAAACAAATGAGCCACCTCATGTGGCGTGAGCGTCGCGCTAGGCTCGTCCAGCGCTATCACGCGTGTCTGGCGCACCAAAGCCCGCGCCAACTCGACCAGTTGTTGCTGAGCTACGGAGAGACGGTTGACCGGAGTCGAAGGGTCCAATTGCAGGCCGAGGGAAGCCATGGCGCGCCCTGCGGTCTCGCGCATCGCTTCGCGCCTCAAAACGCCGCCGTCGGAGGGCTCCATGCCCAAGAACACGTTTGCATCAGCACCCAGATAGGGTACGAGCGCCAATTCCTGGTAGATCACCGTTATGCCCAACTGAAGAGCTTCACGAGGGGTGCGCAGCCTGACGGGATCGCCATCCAGCAAAATCTCGCCACCGTCAGCTGCGGTCGCCCCGGCGATCACCTTGAGGAGAGTCGATTTTCCGGCACCGTTCTCGCCGATCAAGGCGTGGACAGATCCGGCGTCGACCGCGAAGTCGACCGCGTCCAGCGCGGTTACACCTGGATAGCTCTTCGTGAGGGCCCTGAGCTCGAGGAGAGACACGGCAGGAAGGTAACTGTGAGGAAGGGAGTAGGTAGGGGCAGAGCCTTCGGGCGTTCGCGTGCCATGAGGTTATCGGTCGCGCCGGTAGCATGGAACGTGGAATAACTCGATCTTGGAATTGCCAGCGGTGACTCGATGGAGAGTAAACGCTACGTGGGCACGAACCGTCTCAGGATCGGGGCAGATGGAATCACTCTGGAGTGCAGTTGAGCGGGAGTAAGCTCCCAGATGGGTCGTTGGAGGCCCTTGTCCGTAGCGCCCAGGGAGGTGACCGAGAGGCCATCGAGCGACTGGTTCGCCGAACCTATGACCAGGTATACCGCTGGGCGCTGGTGCATACGGGAGACGAGGATGACGCCGATGACGTCACGCAGGAGGTTCTGGTACGCCTTTACACTCGGCTCAAGAGCTATCACGGCCGGTCACGGTTCACTACGTGGTTGTTTCAGGTGACACGAAACGCGGCGTTGGAGCTGGGCCGCAAGAAGAGTCGAGTGATGCGGTTGGCGGAACGTACCGGACGTTTGCGGGAGATCGAGAGACATGAACCGGTGGACAAGATTGACGAGATGACAACCGCGAGTCTCACCGAGGTCGTTCGGGCGCTGTTTCGAAGCTTACCCGACCGTCAGCGGCAGGTGTTCGATCTGGCAGACATTCAGGGCTATTCGCCCCGCGAGATCGGCGAGATGCTCGGCATGAACGCGGTCACCGTACGCGCCAACCTGTGCAAGGCCCGTCGTGCGATACGCACCAGGATTCTCGATCGGTATCCGGAGTTAGCTGAGGAGAGGCTTTTGTGAACTGTTCTGAAACACCAGAGCTAATGCTCGAGGCCGAGCTTGCGGAACTCGAAGGCAATGGGGACTCGGAGTTAGCCCGCCACGTTCGGACCTGCCCTGAATGTGGAGCTGCAGCCGGCCGGGTGCTGGAGGAGCAGCGTTGGCTAGGCGAGTACTTGTCGGAAGCGCGCTCAAACACGCCGGTAGAGCAGGCGCTGCGGCTGGCCCAGGTCAAGGCCCGCAGTCGTTGGCGACGGCGCAGGATATGGCAAGCTGCGATCCCTCTAGCCGCCGCTGCGGGGATGGCTAGCGTCATCGTCACACATGGTGGTCGCAATAGTGCTCTCGAGCAGGTTTGGGAAGGCAATTCCCCTCAGGTAGAAAGAGGTTTGGATCTCGTGACTTCCCCAGGTAAGGATGTAGCTGTCTTCGAGATGGAGGACAGGCCCGACATAGTAGTTGTCTGGTTTTTCGAAACAGGAGACTGAGAACAATGATGACGGCTAGAGTGACGTTGGCAGCGATAGCGCTCGTTGCCGTAACAACCGCCTGCAATAGTAGTCCTGAACTAGATACCCGCACGTTCGAACTGCAGTACCTCGACGCGTACACCGCTGCGAGCCTGATCGAGCCCTACGTGTACACGGACAGGGAAGGTGCGGCCGGGACCATAAGCACTGCAGGTGACATGGTGAGCCACCTCATAACGGTGCGTGAGACACCCGACAACCTCGACAAGATCGGGCGGGTCCTGGCGGAATACGATCAACCCGCACCGATGGTGCAGTTGCATTTCCAGGTGATCGAAGCCAACGGAAACACGACCCAGGACCCCTCGATAGAAGACGTTGAATCGGCCCTGCGGCAGCTGTTCCGGTTCCAGGGCTATCGCCTGTTGTCTGAGGCTGTGCTCTCGGGCGTGGCGGGAAGCAGCATGAGTCAGAACTTGGGCGGGGAGGGTCAGGGCTTCGGTATCAGGGCCAACATTCTGGACGTGAGAGGCGGCCCCGACAGCGGTACGGTCAGGTTCGAAGTGAGTCTGTACGGGCCGCCCCTTGGCGAGGTTTTCGAGACCACTGCTAACGTCCGGATGGGCCAAACGATGGTGTTGGGAAGTACGAGACCAAGTCCAGCAATGGAGACATTGATATTGGCCGTGCGCCCGGAGGTGATGAAGCAGTAGTAATGGCAGGAGAGGGCGTGACCGGGGTGGCGATCCGGTGGATTGGCTAACAACTTGTAAGATAACGAGTTAGGACGTTCTGAATCCTCTTTGCGAACGGCGTTTCGAGATTTCGATCGACCGTTTCCAAATTTCGAAAAGGCGTTTCGAAATTCAGATTCGCCATCTCGAAATTCAGATTCGCCATGCCGAAATTCAGATCAGCCGTGTCGAAATTCGGTTTTGACGTATCGAAATTCAGATCAGCCGTATCGAAATTCAGATTTGCCGTACCGAAATTCAGATCTGTCGTTTCGAAATTCAGATCTGTCGTGTCGAAATTCAGATCTGTCGTGTCGAAATTCGGATTTGCCGTGTCGAAATTCGGATCAGCCGTGCCGAAATTCGGATCAGCCGTGCCGAAACTCGATTTGAGCTTGGCGAACCTCAGTTTGGCCCTGCCGAAATGGCAGCTCGCTTTCCTGTTAGTCACTCCTGGCCATACGGGTCCTCATGTCCACCGTCAATCACATCATTCCAGTTCTTCGCCTGGAATCGAGTCGGAGGCCTAGTCGGTCCGCAATCTCGAGCGCCTGGCGGAACTCGGCTGACGTGATGCGGCGGTTGATATCGCGGTAACGGTTGCCGCTAACCTTCCCCGCCGGGTGATACTGATCCATCAGGTTAACATATGTATTGGGGCCCAACTCACACGCGATCCACTCCAGTAGCGCGCGCGTTTCTTCCAGCCCGTTCGGCATCACCAGGTGTCGAACGAGTAAGCCTCTCCTAGCGATACCCTGGTCGTCGATCGACAATGCGCCCACTTGTTCGTGCATGGCTTTGACAGCCGATCGCGCGGCTCGAGGGTAGTCATCTGCCTTCAAGTACTCTTTGCTCGGCTCGGAGGACCAGTACTTGAGATCGGGCATGTATATGTCCACGATCCCGTCCATCAGTTGCACGCTCTCCAGAGAGTCATATGCGCTAGTGTTGTATACGATGGGAATGTTCAATCCCAAATCGATTGCATATGCCACCGCCTCCACCACCTGAGGCACCACGTGTTCGGGTGTGACAAAGTTGATGTTGTGACAGCCCTGTTGCTGGAGCGACATCATCATTGCGGCGATCTCGCTCGCTGGTGAACCCCGCTCTGCGCAACCCGGCCGCACGGCTTGGCTGATATCGTAGTTCTGACAGAACACACAGCGAAGGTTGCAGTGAGAGAAGAAGATGGTACCGGATCCGTTCCATCCGCGGAGACAGTCTTCTTCGCCTCGGTGGGGAAAGTAGGAGCTGACCACGGCATGGCGGCCCGTCTTGCATGCCGCCCATTTGTCCTCGAGCCTGTTCACTCCGCAGTTACGAGGACATGAACGGCACTCGGCCAGCGTGGCAACAGCCAGCTCAGCGCGCCTGCGCAACTCGGATCGTGTCAGGTACAGGTACGCCGGTTGCAGTGTATGTGCCGCGCTCATTCTGAAATCACGTACGACGTAGTCTCACCTTTATTTAGCTTGGTTTACCGCTCCCCGCTCCCCGCTCCCCGCTCCCCGACCTTTGCATTCAACACTTCGATATATGGTAACCGCCTCACCAATCGGTACGCTCCGCCGATTTTGCTCGCTGTGTAGTTGCGATGATCAGTCCTGAGGGCTAGGTTCAAAGTTACAAGAGCCCGCCGTCCTCTGAAATTCAATCCGCGAACAGATCACATGTCCGACGAATCCGGGAATTCTGTCATTTACCACCAGGCAACAGACAACGCGGCGCTGATGGTTCTGGACGCATCCGATTCGGATCCGGTTCTCGAATTCGCGAGGTCGGTATCCGTGGGCCTGAGTGATACATCGCGTTGGTTGCACTGCCGCTACCTGTACGACAAGCGTGGGAGTGAGCTGTTCGAGCAGATATGTGAACTTCCTGAGTACTATCCCACCCGCATCGAAGCCGCGATTCTGGAGAAACATGCTGCCGAGATTCGCGAGGTAACGGGTCCCGTTACGATCATCGAACTCGGGTCGGGCACATCGGTGAAGACGGATTACTTGTTGACCGCGTACACCAGAGACGGAGTGCCGGTCCGCTATGTACCGGTTGACGTGAGCGAATCAGCTCTGCAACTGGCCGCGCAAACGATCGGTGAACGCCATCCGCTCGTTCAGTTCAGTGGGATGGCTGGCACATATGAATCTGCGTTTCCTCTGTTCCGGGAACATTCACCCTCTATGGTGGTGTTTCTCGGTAGCACTATTGGCAACTTCAATTCGGCCGAGTCGTCCCGGTTCCTCAGCCAACTGGCCGAGAACATGCAATCGGGCGACCACTTGCTACTTGGAATCGATCTGGTCAAGGATGTTCCGGTCTTGGAGGCTGCCTATAACGACCACGCGGGTGTGACCGCTGAGTTCACCAAGAACATCTTCGCGCGTATGAATCGGGAGTTGGGTTCGAGCGTCGATTTGGAGAACATAAAGCACATTGCTGTATACAATCCCAAGCGCCGGCAAATCGAGGTATTCGTCGAGTTCCTGACATATCAGGATGTCGAGATCGAGCCGTTGGGTGAGCGGTTCCCTATCGCAGCAGGTGAGCGAGTGATGGTCGTGATCAGTCGTAAGTTCGTCCTGCCGCAGATGCGAGACCACGTGGCGCAGTTCGGTTTCTCGTTGGACCTGGCCTATACTGATGACGATCGCATGTTTGCCTTGTTACTGATGCAGCGGGATCACTGATGACAAGTGTTGAATTATTGAAGGACGACACTCTGGCGCAAATCGCCCAGCAATATCGCACGATGAGAAGCGCGACTGAGATGTTGTGCGAACCGTTGGAGGTTGAGGACTACGTTGCGCAATCGATGCCTGATGCGAGCCCTACCCGCTGGCATCTCGCTCACACGACATGGTTCTTCGAGACCTTAGTGCTGAAGCCCTGCATGCCTAGTTACCGGCCGATCAACGAGACGTTCGAGTACCTGTTCAATTCCTACTACAATACGATCGGCGATCAGTTTCCACGGCCCAAACGCGGCCTAATAACGCGTCCAACCGTTGCGCAGGTCATGGAGTACAGAAGGTACGTTGATCGGTACATGCTGGAGTTGCTGGAAGGGGAGGACACGGTTCGGAACATACCGGTCAATGTCGTGGAAACCGGTATGAATCACGAGCAGCAGCACCAGGAGCTGATCGTTACGGACCTGAAGCATCTGTTGTCCCAGAATCCACTGCATCCTGTCTATCGTGTGGCACGTCAACTGCAGCCCACTACTGTGCCACCGTTAACGTGGCAGGAGCAGCCTGAGGGATTGTATCACGTTGGTAACGAACGTGAGGGATTCGCATACGATAACGAAGGCCCACGCCATCGCGTTTTCTTGGATGGTTTCGCACTTGCGTCACGGTTGGTGACCTGTAACGAGTATCTGCAGTTCATGGCCGACCGTGGATATGAGCGGCCTGAGTTGTGGTTGTCCGATGGGTGGAAGAGCGTTTGCGAGCTCGGCTGGCGCGCTCCCCTCTATTGGCAGGCGGACGGCGACCGCTGGATGCAATACACCTTGTCAGGCCTTCGACCTGTGGTCCCTAGTGAACCCGTATGTCACGTCAGCTATTACGAGGCCGATGCTTATGCGAGGTGGGCGGGGGCGAGGCTGCCGACAGAGGAGGAATGGGAATTAGTGGCCACGGGCGCAGTCGTCGAAGGGAACTTGCTGGAAGACAGGCAGGTCCAGCCCGTCCCCTGCTCCTCGTCTCACCCGGTCGTGCAGTTGTACGGCGACGTGTGGGAATGGACTCGGAGTCCCTATACCCAGTATCCCGGTTACCAGTTGCCGGACGGTGCCCTGGGAGAGTACAACGCGAAGTTCATGTCCAACCAGATGGTGCTGCGCGGTGGCTCGTGCGCGACGCCAAAATCGCACATCAGACCAACCTACCGCAATTTCTTCCCGCCGGACGCTAGATGGCAGTTTAGTGGCATACGATTGGCAAAAGACAAGGGACGGTAAGGGACGGTAAGGGTGCGGGATTGGTGGGGTGTCAATTACCGTCTCTTCCCGTCTGGGGGTTGTTGGAGGGGGGGAGGGTGGAGGCGCTTGCGCCGCTCCCATCTCCGTCGTAACCTGCTTGGTCGTTGGCGTAACGCGCCACCCCGTGGGCTAAACCAGTAACTCGAGACGCACCGAAATGGCAAACACCGCAGACTACATCGCTGAAGCTGAGAAGTACTCGGCTCACAACTACCACCCGCTGCCAGTCGTGCTGGACAGGGGTGAGGGAGCATGGGTATGGGACGTAGACGGCAAGAAATATCTAGACTGTCTTTCGGCCTATTCGGCAGTAAACCAGGGACATCGGCACCCGGCGATTGTAGCCGCAGCCAAGGAGCAGCTTGACCGGCTTACGCTCACATCTCGTGCATTTCACAACGATCAGATGGGACCGTTCCTGAGGGAACTGTGTGAATTGACCGGATACGAGAAAGCCCTTCCGATGAACACCGGTGCCGAGGCGGTGGAGACGGCAATAAAAGCGGTCAGACGCTGGGGGTATCGGGTCAAGGGCATTCCCAACGATCAAGCTGAGATCGTCGTCTGTGAGAATAATTTCCATGGACGCACGACAACCATCGTTTCATTCTCCACGGAAGCCGCGTATCGCGATGGATTCGGACCGCTCACGCCTGGTTTTGTCACGATTCCATACGGGGACATCGAGGCCTTGAAGGCGGCCATTACGCCCTGCACTGCCGGATTCCTAGTAGAGCCGCTTCAAGGAGAGGGAGGTGTAGTGGTTCCTCGGGCGGGCTACCTGAGGGAAGCCTACGATCTGTGCAAGGCCAACCGAGTTCTTTTCATGGCTGACGAAATCCAAACCGGCTTGGGGCGCACCGGAAAGATGCTGGCATGTGAATGGGAAGGCGTTCGAGCCGACGTGGTGATGATAGGCAAAGCCCTGAGCGGCGGTTTCTATCCCGTATCTGCCATGCTGTCGGACAGCGAGGTAATGGATGTGTTTTCGCCGGGCGACCACGGATCGACCTTCGGAGGTAACCCGCTGGGCGCGGCAATCGGCCGAACCGCGCTCAAGGTTCTGGTAGAAGAGGGGTTGTGCGAGAGAGCCGAGCAGTTGGGCAATTGGTTCATGGAGGAACTAAGGAACATTGAGTCACCGCACGTGGAACTGGTGCGCGGCAAAGGTCTTCTGATAGGTGTAGTCGTGAGGGACGACAGCGGTCCGGCCAGACCGTTCTGCGAAGCCCTGCAGGAGCGGGGTATCCTGGCCAAGGAGACGCACCAGCAAGTGATTCGCTTCGCGCCACCCCTGGTTGTCGAGAAAGAAGCTCTGGAGTGGGCGCTCGGTGAGATCTCAGAGGTCTTGACCGGGGCAGTTGCGGTTGGGTGAGAAGTCCAACGAAGTGCATCTTTCTCGAGCTTGCAGCTAGATTGGTAATACGATGTCCATGCCTATATCAGTGACGGCTGAGCCCATCGACGAGACTCGCTGCAAGTTCATCCTGAGTCGATCGGTGCACGAAGGTGGTGTGAAGAAATACTCGTCAGCTGCCGAAGCTGCTGAGTCGCCGGTCGCCGAGGCAGTTCTGGAAGTGGATGGCATAAGTGAGGTAGTTGTTTCGGGCGACGTCATCACGGCCGTGAGATCGCAGACTTCATTGCCGTGGAGTGCATTGGAGCCACAGGTGCGCTACGCGGTCAACGTCGGTGCGGAGCGTCTCGGTGCGTCACATGCAGCGGTAGGTGGACCGATGGAAGATGACGCCATTTTCGACGGAGCGGCTCGGTGGGGCACTTGCAACGGTAGGTGGACGGCTGGAAGATGACGCCAGGTTCGAGGCGGTGGAGGAGATCTGCCGGTCGCAGATCAATCCGGGGGTCGCCCAGCACGGTGGCAGGATCGACCTCATCGATGTTGAGGATGCAACTCTAGTCGTGCGGTTGATGGGTGGCTGCCAGGGGTGCGGTATGGCCAACGTTACCTTGAGACAGGGTGTCGAGTCAGCGGTGAAACGGATGATTCCGGCCGTCAAAGGAATCCGGGACATCACGGACCATGAATCCGGTACCAATCCCTATTTCAAACAAGGCAGCAAGTGATCCAGTAGCGGTGGGCGGTCGTCAGCGACTGCTCCTCTTGATACCCACCACCACGTATCGTGCAGAGGCTTTCGTCGAGGCCGCGCGACGGCTCGATGTGGATCTCACGGTTGCCTCCGAACACGATAGCACCTTCTCGCCGGCCGAGCCCGACCGCCTACTGACTCTGGATTTTGCTGGCCCAATGCGCGCCGCGGAGCAAGTGCGAGCATTTGCGGTCGAGTATCCCGTAACTGCCGTGTTTGGCGTGGACGATGGGACCGCCGTGGTCGCGGCGCACGCATCCAGGGCACTGGGAATCGGGCGCAATCAGGTTGAGGCCGTAGAGGCCGCAGCGAACAAGCACCGGCAGCGAGTATTACTCAGAGACCGCGGCGTCCCTGTTCCGGAATTCAGGGTCTGTTCGGTACAGGATAGGGCCGCCTCGCTGGCTGACGAAGTTTCCTACCCGTGCGTTCTCAAACCGGTGGCGTTGGCAGCCAGCCGTGGCGTCATTCGAGTGGATGATCCCGTCCAGTTCGCACAGGCCTTCCCTCGTGTGGTGGCTATCGTAACAGAGGCCGCTCGTCATGTGACCGGACACCCCGATTCTGAAATCCTAATCGAAGACTACGTGCCGGGACCTGAGTTTGCACTGGAAGGTTGGCTGGATGAGGGTCGCCTGACCGTGCTGGCTTTGTTCGACAAACCCGATCCGCTCGAGGGTCCCTACTTCGCGGAAACGATCTATGTCACCCCGTCGTGTTACTCGTCCGATATCCAAGCTGCCCTGACGGCCTGCGCCGAGTCCGCCGCCAGGGCGATCGGACTGGGATTCGGACCGGTCCACGTGGAGCTTCGTTACAATGAGAACGGTCCGTGGCTCATCGAGCTTGCTGCGCGGCCCATCGGCGGCAAGTGTGGTCAAGGGCTGCGGTTTGGATCGGACGGTTCCGTTTCGCTCGAGGAACTGCTGTTGGGCAAGACATTGGGGCTGTCTGGCGATTCGCTAGAACGGGAAGCTTCAGCCGTGGCTGTCATGATGATTCCAGTCCTCAAAGCAGGAATCATGAAACAGGTTCGCGGAGTGACCGAAGCGCTGAGCGTCCCGCATGTAACCGACATGATCATAACGGTTCATCCGGGGCAGGAGTTGGTACCACTGCCCGAGGAGTCGCGTTACGCCGGTTTCATCTTTGCTCGGCACGATTCACCGGAAGGTGCGGAGAGTGCTGTCAGAGAGGCCTATGCCTGTCTTGACTTCGTGATCGAGTAGTTGAGGGATACAAGCTTAGGGGGGACGAATCCGGTCCCCCCTATGTTCACTACGGCTGCCGTTATCGCTCCGGTCTCCAATCGATTGTCAGCGATTCCACTTCCTTGATCACTGTGAGATTCAGGTCGGACGCTTGGTTCCGGAACTCAGCGAACTCGGCTAGCACCTGGTTCACTTGATCGATAGCATGCTGGAGGCGCGTCTCCGCATGCTGCAAATAGGTCATCTGTGACGGTGTCGCCGCACCCCAATATGACGCGAGGCCACCTATTGCGTCTCCCAGCTTGGACAGGACCGTATTAGGAGTCTGTACGAATCCCTGCAAGTCCTGCGGTCCGGTGAACTCCTCGCGCACCTCGTCGATCCTCGTCTTCAGCGAGTCACCAGCCTCCTTGAGCTCAGCGTTTGTGCTGTCGTCCTCATCGAGTAGCTCCAGCACCGCGTCGATCGATTCCTTCGCCTTGGTCATGCGATCCATGGCCTCGGAAGCAACGGCTTGACGCTGGCTCACTCGGTCCAGCACCTCGAGTTTCTGGCGTTGCTCGGCCTGCGGGATGTCGTAGCGCGGATCGAAGGTCAC
>JARRLJ010000023.1:0-9926 GCA_037387025.1 Gemmatimonadales bacterium | reverse complement strand
CCGTCGGGCCGGAACCCGCCATCGGTGACCAGCATATGCAAATGGGGATGCCAGTTGGCCAGGGAACCGTGGGTCTGGATCGATGAGACTATCCCCACCGAGAGATGCCGCTCGCCGAGAGTGGCACGGATGAACGCGGTGACGGTGCGGGCAGCCACGCGCGAGAGATCGCCCAGCAGGGAGCGGTGGTAGAGGAAGTAGGGTCTGAGCCGCTTGGGCACTGCCAGCACTACCTGCCTGTGCGGCACCTCGGCCAGCAGGGTCTCTTCCAGCCAGATACCCCACAGTGCCAGGCGCTTGGCATGACAAGTAGGGCAGAAGTAGCGGCACTTGCACGAGAACGCGAGCAGGAATTCGTGCCGGCAGGAGCCG
This sequence comes from Gemmatimonadales bacterium, assembly GCA_037387025.1. Taxonomy (GTDB): domain Bacteria; phylum Gemmatimonadota; class Gemmatimonadetes; order Gemmatimonadales; family GWC2-71-9. The sequence goes on along the minus strand of JARRLJ010000023.1, from coordinate 9,554 downwards.
CAGCGTACCCGCGCGAAGCCGTGCTTCAGGATGCCGCAGGCGAGGTACTTCTCCACCACCCGGGCCACCACCGGGCGCCAGTAGCCCCAGCGCCGCGCGAACCGCTCGTCGTAGACGGTGGCGAATTCCTCGAAGTGATCCTCGATCAGGCGATAGAGCGGCGAGGCCCGGGGCCGGCGCGGCCGGTAGACGCCGAGCCGCTTCGCAGTATGCCAAGGCGTTGCACGCCGGGCGGTGCCTGCCGCCGCTCCCATGTATCGATCGTCCCCGGGTGGAGGCGGGTATCATGGGGAGCCGGCAGCCGGCAAACGGTACCAATACGGCGCAGGCAGGTGCCGAATCCCGCTTGGACTCTCGCCTGCCGCCGGAGTACTATCACGGATAGGATCGAGATTCGGGCCGCTCGGCGCCCGAACGGCCCTGGATCAAAGCACGGCCTTCACCGTGGCACTCGGCCCGCCCGTGCCGGCGTTGTTCTTGGCCAGCACGCGGAACTCCAGATCCACGCCACGCGGCTGGTCGCGCAGCAACTCGAGGCGATCGGTGGACGTGGCGTGATCTTCCCACTTGCCCCGTGGCTCGCGGCGCTGGATCTCGTACCACGCCACCTCGCCGCCGTCGTCGGGCGCCTCCCAGGTGAGCAGCAGCCACGTGTCGCCCTCGCCCTCGATCTTTATGTTGCGCACTTCTCCCGGCGGCTTGAGTTCGGTGCGCGGCCGCCGGGCTCCCCACCCGAGCTGGATCAGCTGCTCCGGGTTGCGGCGCGCCCGTATCTCGGCGTAGCGCAGGTCCGCCCGCATGCCGTCCTTCAGGGCCTTGAGCGCGTCGTTCTTGTCGACGCGTTTGATCTTGGCCTCGGCACGAGCCCGGGTCAGCTCCGCGCTTTTTTCCTTATAGTCGTCGAGCAGCGCCTGGAGAGCGGCCGGGGGCACCGGAGGTATCGGGAATTGTTCGGCGGCGCGCTCGAGCCCGGTGGCTATTTGCTGGGCCAGCTGCGCGATCTTGGGTTCAGACTTGGGGAAACGCGGCACAAGATCCTCCTTTTTGAGTCCACACCGGTGCTGTGGCGACCGGGATTAACGCTAAGTTGGTGTCAATCAATAATATGGAAGCTTACAGCGGCCAAATTCAAAGTGGAAACGGACCAAAGTCAGCTGACTTTGGTTCAAAGTCAATTTACATCGGTTGTTTGGTAAGTGGAAATGACTCAAAGTCAGTTGACTTCGAGTCGAAGTCAATTTCCGCAAGCCATATGGAAGGTGGAAATGAACCAAAGCAAGGTGACTTCGGTCCAAAGTCAATCAACATATGTCTTGCGGTAAGTGGAAACAGGCTGAAGTCAGTTGACTTCAGGTCAAAGTCAACTTCCATCAGCCTAAGGGAAAGTGGACACGATCCGAAGTAAGCTTACTTTGGTCCGAAGTCAATTAACAAATGGCTTGGGGAAAGTGGAATCGAGCCGAAGTCACCTTACTTCGGATCAAAGTCAATTGCCGCAAGGCGTGCGGAAATTGGAAATGACCCGAAGTCAGTTGACTTCAGACCAAAGTCACTTTCCAGAAGGCGTGGTGAAACTGGAAATGGACCGAAGCAAGCTGACTTCGGTCCAAAGCCAATTACGATACGGCCTGCGGTGACTGGAATCGGTGTGAAGTCGATTGACCTCGGGTCGAAGTGAACTGCGACACGGCCAGCCAAAAGTGACTTTGGCCGGAAGTCAAAGTGGATGTGACCAGAGAACGCTTACGTGAGACCCGACAGCATCTTTTTCGGCTGCTGGAGTTCATGTCCCTGGGACCAGCTCGTCGAACGAGAGGCCTCTATCCTTCGCGCACTCACTGCAGAGATACACGGTAGGCTTGAGCTTTTCGACTTGTGCTTTCGTTGGACCCTGACCGGCCGAGGGAACGACGGGCACGCCGGTGATCTCGATTCCGCAGTCCGTGCAGGCGTGGTGGTTCTCCTTAGAATCTGACATCTGTCGTGTCTCCTATGGATCCTGCAGTTGCTCGGCACCTCCCCACTCGTAGTACTTAGCAACGCGCCGGTCCGCCTGGTTCCGCGTCGATCCGCCGCCGACCACTATCCGCGATCATCCGCGGCCCTAACCGTCCACCGCCTTCATGGCCCCTTCCGGATACCGACTCCCCGCCGCTACTCCCTTTGGTGCAACCGCATCGATCGCTGCCAGCTCGTCGGTCGTGAGCGAGATCTCGGCGGCGGCGACGTCCTCCTCGAGATGCGCCACGCTCGTGGTGCCGGGAATGGGCGTTATGTTCGCTCGTGAAAGCAGCCAGGCCAGTGCCAGCTGGGACGACGTCACGCCCCGCGTCTCCGCGATCTCGTGTACTTTGTCTACGACATCCAGGTTCTTCTGGAAGTTGTCACCCGTGAAACGAGGGTTCGCCCGGCGCCAGTCGCCATCCTCGAGATCTTCGATGCTGCGGTACCGCCCGGAGAGAAAGCCGCGACCCAGCGGACTGTAGGCCACGAAGCCGACGCCGAGTTCTTCACAGGTCGAGAGCAACTCGTCTTCGGGATCACGGGACCAAAGGGAGTACTCGGTCTGCAGAGCCGCGATCGGGTGGACCTGGCAAGCCCGCCGCACCGTTTGAGGCGCGGCCTCGGAGAGCCCGAGAAACCGTACCTTGCCCTCCTCGACTAACCGGGACATGGCACCCACAGTATCCTCTATAGATGTTGCCGGATCCACGCGATGCTGGTAGTAAAGATCGATCGTCTCCACCCCAAGCCGCTTCAGGCTGGCCTCACATGCACGCCGCACGTACTCCGGCGTGCCGCTGATGCCCAGAAAACTCCCATCGGCGTCACGCATGTTGCCGAACTTCGTGGCGATAACGACCCGGTCCCGTCGATCGGCCAACGCGCGGCCCACGAGCTCCTCGTTGCGAAACGGCCCGTACATGTCGGCTGTATCGAAGAAGTTCATGCCCAGCTCCAGCGCTCGATGCATTACGCGGACTGACTCAGCCTCATCCGCGGCGCCGTAGAACTCTGACATTCCCATACATCCAAGCCCGAACACGGAGACTTCGAGATCGGAGTTTCCGAGCTTGTGAGTGCGAATCATGTTGCTCCGTCCGTTAGGGTTGTTAGTCGTGCTGAGCGAATCTTCGCAGGCCCTCTACGTCACGGTTTCTTCTTCGCCACCAAGGTCCTGTTTGGCTGGTGCGCGACGAGTTCCGTGACGCTGTCACCGGTCTTGCGAAACTCCATCGAAAATCCGCTCAAACCCTCCAAGTCGAAATGCATCTCGCTGATCGGTACGAGACCGTAAGGCGGCTGACCCGGCACGATCAGTGTCAACACATCGCCCCGCAACTCGACTGTCGCCGTTGTGCCCGCCAAATCGTATTCGCCCACGAACTGTCCGAGGTAGGTAGGATTCTGCAACCTCTCGTCAGCCGCGCGAACGAACACGATATCGTCCACGTTCGCTTCGAGTGGAACCTCGACTCGGTCGATCGTGCCGCGCTTGTCATAGCGGAACATCACCTTGGTACCGCCCAGCGGATTGAGCGGCTCCTCCGCGATTTGGAAGACGTCGTAGTGATAATGCTCGAGCTTACCCGTCACGTTGTGAAAGGTCCATTGCAGCGCCCCCTCGGCTAGCTCCACACCGAGCTTGCCGTAACCCGGGTGCTCAAACGTTCCGGTGTAGGCTCCGAGCGGATGGCTCGGCGAAGTTCCCTCAACTCGATCCGATTCCTCGCTCTCAGCCTCCTCTGCCCTGCGCTCTTGTTCTTCTTGCCGTTCTTTGACTCGCGCGATCCAGTCGACTGGCTCCAGGCCCAGAGCGCGGTCGTACGCCGCCCGTACAACTATGGTCGGGACGGGATTGGTGCCGGAGAGATTGGTGAGCACCATGACGCCGATCTTGCGCCGCGGCATCCACGACATGGCGGATATGAATCCGTCGATACCGCCGCCATGCTGAACCACCTTCTCGCCCCGGTACGAAGTGACACTCAGGCCCATGCCGTACGAGCCGTGTCCCAGTTCGTCGTATTCCAGAGTGCCCTGGATTGCCATGTGTGGCATCTGCATGTCATTGGCCGTCGCCTCCGACAGCAGTTGCTCTTCGCCAAGCTTGCCCTTGTCGATGTGGAACTGGATATAGCGGATCATCTCAGACACGGATGAGTTGATCGAGCCCGCGGGAGCCACGTTGTCGATGTTGCGGTACGGGACCTTGGTGGGCTTCTCCTTGATCATGACGTAGGGCAGGGCGGCATCGTCGCTCTCGGGATGCATGTCATTGGTGGAGAAGTTGGATCGCGCCATACCGAGTGGTTTCATGATCCGCTCTCGCACCAGGTTCTCCCAGGTGTCGTTACCCCGCTTCTCAGCCAGGATTCCGGCCGTCATGAACATGAGGTTCTGGTATTGGTATACCGCCCGGAACTCTCGGTTCGGCTCCAAGTACCGCAATCGGTCGTACATCTCGTAGCGCGAGAAATCCGATCCGTACCACAGGGCGTCGTGGCGTGGTAGTCCCGAGCGATGCGTCACCAGGTCGCGCGGCGTCATGTGCTCCGTGGCGACTGGATCGAACAGTTGGAAGTCCGGCATGTAACTGCGCACCGGCTCATCCCAGTCGAGCTTGCCCTCATCGGCCAACATCCCCAGCACCGTGACAGTGAAGGACTTCGAGTTGGAACCGATCGCAAACAGTGTGTTCTCCGAGACGGGGAGTTGGCGTTCGACATCGCGATACCCGTAGCCCTGGGATAGCAGGATCTCGCCATCTCTGATTACCGCTATCGCGAGCCCAGGTATCTGCCACTCCGTCATCGCATTTTGGATGACCTCGTCTATTCCTTCGAGAGTCTGCGCGTGTGCGGGAAGCGCTGGTAGCAGCAGCGCCAGAAACCAGAGGTACGCGCGTGGCACAGTGCGTGTTCTCATCACAGGTTCTCCTCTGATTCGAATTGTCGAATACCGAAGATCGAATGCCGATGTGGCCTCACATCGGGAGCGGCGAACAACCAGCTGCCACGCTGGTTATTCGAGCGGTGGCTGAGGGCCAGGAACGATTCCGTCGAGATCTGGATCTTGCCCGGGCGGAACCGGGCTGTCGTCATTCTGAGCCTTCTGCTCTTTCCTCAACGCGCGCCGTTCTTGTTTGGCTTTGCGTCGTTCTTTCTTGGCAAGCTCCCGCTGTCGTTTTGCATGTGACTGTGGACTCGATTTCCCCATGAACTACCCTCCGTCGGGATTGTCAGTCGTTAAATGTAACCAAATGACACTCGTTCAGATGCGAGCCGTCAGCGGTCGTATTGACAACGACCCAGCAAGTGCACGCGCTGCGACTTGCACGACTCTGCCTCCAGTACCTCAGGCCTTCATTCGCGCAATCCGCATGGCGTTCAGTGTCACGGCGAGTGACGCACCCATGTCTCCCACCAGGACGGCCACCATGAGCGTTACAACTCCGCCTATGGCCCCGGCTGCGAGGGTCAGCTTGAGACCCAGGGCAAGCGCGATGTTGAAGCGCACCAGACGCCGCGCGAGCCTCGCGACCCGTACGGCGTAGGGCAACATGTGCAGGTCATCCGCCATCAAGGCCACGTCAGCGGTCTCGATGGTGGCGGGGGATCCGGCTCCACCCATGGCAATCCCCAGACTCGCCGCGGCTAGAGCGGGCGCATCGTTAACGCCATCGCCCACCATGGCAACAACATGGTGCCGTCGTTTCAGCTCCTCCACAGCCGCAACTTTGTCCTGCGGCAACAGGCCCGCTCGAACGTCCGACACACCGAGGTCTTTGGCAATACTGCGAGCGACTGCCTCGTGATCGCCGGTGAGAATTATCTGCTCGTGTACGCCGGCACGCCGCAGTTGCTCCAGGACCGGTGCGGCTTCCGGTCGGAGCGCGTCGGCAAGTGCAATGAATCCCGCGAGCTGTCCGTCATCAGCCACCAATACCACGGTCTTACCCGATTCCTCGAGTTCGATGAAACGGCTTGGCAGTGCCTGGTCGGGAAACAAGGCCGGTGTGCCGACGCGCACGCGTCTTCCGTCTACTGTTGCCACCACTCCACGACCCGCATGTGCCTCGAAATCCGAGACCTGAGCGTCGAGGTTTAGACCTCGGCCTTCGGCGAGTTCGACGATAGCGCGTGCGATGGGGTGTTCCGATCTACGTTCTACAACTGCAGCGAGGGCAAGGATCTCTTCAGGTGATCGGTCACCGATTGCTTCCGTGTCGGACACGGTGAGTCGACCGGTGGTGAGCGTGCCTGTCTTGTCGAACGCCATCGCGCATGTCGAACCCAAGGCTTCCAAGTACTCTCCACCTTTGACGAGAACGCCGTGGCGGGCGGTCGTTGTCAGGGCGCTCACCACCGTAACCGGCGTTGCGATCACGAGAGCACACGGGCATGCAATCACGAGCAGCGTGAGACCGCGGGTGAACCAATCCAGGCCCCCACCGAAACCAAGCAGTGGCGGCAACAACATGGTTGCTGCGGCGAGCACTGTAACGGCTGGGGTGTAGTACCGCGCAAAGCGTTTCACGAACTGCTCGATGGGTGCGCGTCGTTGCTGGGCCTGGTGGACCAAACGGATGATTCTGTCCAACGTGGTGTCACCGGCGTCAGTCGTCGCCTCGATCTCCAGGTAGCCCTCGACGACAGTGGTGCCGGCGTAAACCGGGTCATTGGGTTCCCTGGCGACGGGAACGGATTCTCCGGTTACGGTCGATTGATTTACCGACGACTCACCGTCGACGATGCGGCCATCGATGGGGATCATCTCACCGTTCCGCACGCGCACTCGATGCCCTATGCGCAAATCCGAAGTCGGCACGCTTTGTTCGGTCCCGTCAGCGCGAACCAGGGCGGCGTGTTCCGGGCTCAGGTGTACCAGCTCCTCAATGGCGCGGCGTGCACGGATGACCGCCGAGCTCTCCAGCAACTCCGCGAGAGAGAACAATGCGGCGATGGCTGCCGCTTCGATCGGCTCGCCGATCAAGAGAGCGCCAATGATGGCCACGGTCATGAGGAAGTTCATGTCGAGCCGCAGCCGGCGTACTGCACGTACGGCCTTGGGGAAGAAGTTCCACCCGCCGACAAGGGCAGCGCTCAGAAGCACTATGCCCGGCCCATCGAGGCGGATCCGAAGCCAGTCTCCGGTATCCGGGGCGTTGAGCAGGAACGCAGCCGCGCTTCCGGCGAGCCAGAGGAACCCTGACGCGTACGTAAGCGACGCCGCTGGAGTGCGCCAAGGCGAACGGCGTTCAACTGCAGTCATTCATCTACCTCTACCGCTATCCAACCCGCGATTGAGTTTTGGTTCGGTCCGATGCAATGGGATGTGCATGTGTGAGGCTCAAGCTACAACAGTTAGCTACCACACGCATCGGCGACACAGCGCAACCGGCAAGCATTGCTCCTCTGGATTGAAGCTGTATCTTGGGGCCGGACCGGGGCAGTCGGGGTGAGTCGTCAGCTTCCGAGTACAAGGCACAGCGCCAATCGTTCAGCAGAACGAATCCCGCAGGTTGGACACTGAGGTCGCCATGTTGAAGGATCCCCGTCGGTCTCTCCGCATCTTCTTGTACTTGGCCATCATTTTCTTAGCAAGCAAGACAATTATCGGCTGTGACGGTGGTGTCACGATTCCTCAATACCAGGTGACGGTGACGGGAGCCGGCACGGGCAGCGGTAGTGTGACGAGTGGCTCGACCGGTATCGCGTGCGATATCGCCGCGGGGGTGACCAGCAATGTTTGCAGTGAGGTGTACGACGAAGGCACCCAACTGACCCTGACGGCAACACCGGTCGCGGGCTCGACCTTCGACGGATGGAGTGGCGCGTGTAGTGGGACGGCGGCGTGCCAGGTGACAATGAGCCAGGCACGGAGCGTAACAGCCACATTCGAGTTGATACCGGAGTACGATCTAACAGTGGCTGGAGCCGGTACGGGCAACGGTAGCGTAACGAGCGACGTGGCTGGTATCACCTGTACAGTCACCGCCGGAGCAGCGAGTGGTGACTGCACCGAGTCGTATCAGGACGGCACTGTGGTCACGCTGACGGCGACCGCCGATGCGGGCTCGCGGTTTGCCGGCTGGAGTGGTGCCTGCACCGGAACCGCACCGTGTCAGGTTACTCTGGACCAGGCACGGAGCGTGACGGCAACGTTCGAGTTGCAACACCAGTTGACCGTGGCTGGAGCCGGAACCGGTAACGGCAGCGTGACGAGCGATGTTGCCGGCATCAGTTGCACATTAACGGCTGGCGTGGCGAGTGATGACTGTGACGAGCTGTACGATCAAGGCACTGTGGTCACACTGACCGCTACCGCCGACGCGGGCTCGAGGTTCGACAGCTGGAGCGGTGCGTGCAGTGGAGCCACGACGTGTCAGGTGACCATGGACCAGGCACGTAGTGTCACGGCGACGTTCGTGTTGCAGCATGAGTTGACGGTAGACGGTGCCGGAGTTGGGAGCGGGACCGTGACAAGTGATGTGGCCGGCATCAGCTGTACGGTCTCGGCCGGGGCGGTGAGTGACGACTGCAGTGAATTCTACGATGGCGGCACCGCGGTGACCCTGACAGCGGTTGCCGGAGCGGGCTCTGCATTCGACGGCTGGAGCGGAGCATGTACCGGTACCGGAACTTGTCAGGTCACCATGACCCAACCGCAGAGCGTCACTGCAACGTTCGAGAGTTGTGCGCTGACGAGCCCGGCGGACGCGGATGGAGACAGGCTACCCGACTGCGTGGAGTCGAACACCATGGTCTTCGTGAGCCAGCTCGACACCGGCACCGACCCGAACAACCCCGACACCGATGGCGACGCGATCTCCGACGGGGACGAGGTACTCGGAACTGCGGCGGGGCTGTCGCTTCCGCAGATGGGCGTAAGCCCCCTGCACCAAGACATATTGATTGAATACGATTGGTTTGATGACGCGCTCGATTGTGGCGCGCACTCACACCAACCGACCGCGGCTGCAGTCTCGTTGGTGGCCACAGCATTCGCCAACGCTCCCGTAGTCAACCCCGACGGCTCCACTGGAATCAATTTCATTCAGGACTACGGTCAGGGCGGAGTCTTCACGGGTGGGACGATGATTGCCGATGCCGATGGTGTGCTCGTTGGTGGAGTCAACAACGCGGAGTTTGCTGGACACAAGAGCGCGAACTTCGACGCGAACAGGAACGACTACTTCCACTATACCGTCTTGCCTCACAATTACAATACGAACAGCAACAGTTCCGGTCAGGCTGAGTATCCGGGAGACGACCTAATCGTGTCTCTCCAGTGTGCCGGCACCGACCAGAACGTGGCCAACACGATCATGCACGAGCTGGGTCACAACCTGATGCTACATCACGGGGGATTCGAGGGCACGAACTACAAGCCCAACTACAACTCCGTCATGAACTACAAGTACCAGTTCTCGGGGATCGACAACAACTGTACTCCCCCGGGCGACGGCGTTCTCGACTATTCCATCGGGGCCCGTCCACCATTGGATGAAAACAACCTGGATGAAGACCAGGGAGTCTGTGGCAACCCAC
>JARRLJ010000022.1:0-12854 GCA_037387025.1 Gemmatimonadales bacterium | reverse complement strand
AATGAGTGTATTGGTCTGCACGAAGTGGGCAGTTCACGTAGTCAGCTCCACCGCCTTTGCCGTAGCGGGACATCCTGTATAGGTCCCTCCACTGCAAAGAGTCGCCACTCACTATGGGAGCAATGGCATCGAAGAAGGCCAATGCATCCATGCCAAGCCTTCGCTTGATTGCCTCAGCCAAGGCATCGGACGTGAGAGGACCGGTGGCCACGATACCCTCGCGCGGTACCTCCGACATCTCTGTACGCTCGACAGTCACGTTGGGATGAGACGATACACGCCGCGTAACCTCTCTGCCAAACAGATCTCTGTCCACGGCGAGTGCAGCCCCACCCGGCACTCGTGTCACGTCGGCAACTTCGAGGAGCAGGCTACCAAGCAACCGCAACTCGGCCTTGAGCAGCCCATGCGCGTTGGTGAGCTCAGTTGATTTGAAGGTGTTGCTGCAGACGATCTCAGCAAGTCTGTCGGTCGTATGTGCAGGAGTCTCCCGATTGGGCCGCATTTCGAACAAGGTCACGGCCACGCCACGTTCGGCCAGTGCCCACGCAGCCTCGCATCCCGCCAAGCCGCCCCCAACGACGACGACACTCACTTCGATGCCGCTTTGCCTGCTTCCTCCTCGGCCACGAACTCGTTCTCACACTTGACGCATCGATAATAATCACCACGTGTTTTCGTCGAACGCGTCTCCGCACCATCGTAGCCGCAGGAGGGACACTTCCGAGGCACCGGCCGATACCACGTGGAGAAATCACACTTGGGATAGTTGGAGCACCCGAAAAACGAACGCCCTCTCCTGGTCCGTCTCTCAGCCAGATCTCCATTACCACACTTCGGACACTTCACACCCAAAGGGATCGGGCGAGTGTGCTTGCACTTGGGGTATTTGGTGCAGGCGAGAAACTCTCCATACCGACCCGTTTTGATCACCATCGGCGACCCGCACTCGCGGCAGGTCTCGTCGGTCGGCCGGTCAGGCACCTTGTCTTGTTTCAGAGGTTTTGTGTGGCGACAATCAGGGTAATTCGTGCATGCTATGAAAGGACCGAACCGGCCAGTCTTCACTGTGAGCTTGCCGCCGCACTCAGGACAAGGTTGCTGTTCGATCTCCTTGACGTCGAAGGCTTCCCTGATCATCGCGGCTGTATCTACCTTCTCGAGTGCCTTAGCGAACGGGCCGTAGAAATTCTCCAAGACTTGGCGCCACGCCAATTCACCTTCTTCAACCTTGTCCAGCTCCGTCTCCATCTCCGAAGTGAACTCAACGTTGAATATGTCGGGAAATCGGTTGATTAGCACCCGGGTCACGGTTTCGCCCAATTCCGTTGGGTGAAACCGCTTACTCTCCATGCGTACGTAGGTGCGGTCTCGCAAAGTGCCGATGATGCTGCTGTATGTGCTCGGCCGGCCTATCCCCAGAGCCTCCAGTTCCTTCACCAGGCTTGCCTCACTGAAACGCGGCGGTGGTTCAGTGAAATGCTGCTTCGGAACGACACCAACGAGCGCGGCCTTATCCCCTTCGTTGAGGGCGGGAACCGGCGACAGCTCCTCAAACGTCTTTTCATCTTCGGCTTCCTTCGCCTCGTAGTAGATAACGTGGAATCCATCAAATACGACAATAGATCCCGTGGCTCGGAATAGATAATCATCGATTGCGAAATCCAGAGTCGTCGTATCGTACACAGCAGGCGTCATTTGTGACGCAACGAAACGCTGCCATATCAGCTTGTAGAGGCGCTTTTGGTCCGGTGTCAAATGTCTGTTGACCCGCTCCGGGGTTTGTTCTACATCAGTCGGTCGGATTGCTTCATGCGCGTCTTGCGCTCGTGAAGACTTCTTGGAGCGATAGGAATTCGGTTTGGCAGGCAAGTACTGATCGCCGTATTTGTCCTTGATGAAGTCCCGCACGTCGTCGATAGCATTTTGGGCAACCCGAGTTGAGTCAGTACGCATGTACGTGATCAGACCTACCGCGCCCTCATCACCGATTTCAATTCCTTCATAGAGTTGTTGGGCACAACTCATGGTTCTGCGTGCAGAAAAGCCCAGGCGCTTCGCGGCCTCCTGTTGTAGCGTGCTGGTAATAAATGGAGGAGCTGCCTTCTTGCGCCGCTGCTTGCGCTGCACCTCAGAAACAACGAAATCCCTATTCGCAACGGCGGATACCACCGCATTGGCATCGGCCTCCGAACGAAGGTCGGGCTTGCGACCCTTGACCTTGTGCAGCTTCGCAATAAAGCGTTTCTGCTCGGCCTCTAGTTCGGCTTCAATCGACCAGTATTCCTTTGGCTTGAACGCTCGAATCTCAGCTTCCCGTTCAACGATCAAACGCAATGCAACCGTTTGGACGCGGCCAGCCGAGAGACCTGTCTTCACGGACTTCCAGAGGAGTGGACTCGCCTTGTACCCCACCAACCTGTCCAGCCGAGGCGGTCTTCGCGGTCCGCTTGAGCTCGGCGAGCGTCTTTCCCTTTCCTCGAATGGTCACGTACTTGGGCCGGAACCCTTTTTCCACTTCCACGCCAAGCTCCCGCTGGGGTAGGTCACGAACGTGCCCCACCGTGGCCTTAACGGCATACCCCTTCCCGAGGTACCTTCCGATGGTCCTCGCCTTGGTCGGCGACTCGACGACCACTAGGGCGTTGTTATCCTTCTTCTTCGCCATTTCTCAGGTCTTGTTCTTCCCTGTTCCTTATCGTCGTGGGCCCGGTGCACCTCTGAGGCACGATAACCCTCCAACATCAACTGGCCCTCAACTGCTTCCCCAACTTTCAAGACGCGCCGATCATCCAAGATCCGCAAGGCCCAGGGGGGATGCTGCGCCCGCCTAGGCCTCGTCGTGTAAATCCTTACGATTCAACAGCTTACCGAGAATTCCGGCCGTTTGATAGCAGGAAGCGCCGGCCGCGCATAATTACAGCCCGCCACGACCTGACGCAACCTCAAGCACCTCATTGGCCACTTCGATCGGGTTCTTACCCTCCGTGGAGACAGTCACCTTGCATCGCTCATAATAAGCCCTTCTCTCCACATATAGTTCCTCCAAGGTCCGAGCAGTCGACCGTGGACCCGAAAGCAGCGGCCGGACTCTTTCCCCCGCGAGACGCTGACGAGCCGTGGCCGGCGAGGTCTTCAGATAGACAGTCACTGCCCCCACGCCCACCTCGTCCATGTTCCCCGGCTGAGCCGCCCATCCACCACCCGGCACGATCACGGCAGGGTCACCTGCTAGAGCACGTAGCGTCTCGGCCCGCTCGTGCTCACGAAACTCTGCTTCGCCCCGCTTGGCGAAGATCTCACTTACGGGGATCCCGAACCTCCGCTCGATGGTGGCGTCAATATCGTGCAATTGCGTCCCCAAGTCCCTCGCGACGATCCGTCCCACGGTTGTCTTGCCTGCCCCCGGTAGTCCCACAATCACCAGGTGTCGCTTCACTCCTTCTGGCTCCCGCCCAATTCGTCCCATCGCTTTGCCAGCCGCTCGGTGTACGCATTGAAGTTGTCCGTCATTTCACCAAGCGAGTCCCCACCGAATTTCTCGACCATGGCATCTGCAAGTACCAAAGCGGTCATGGCCTCCGCTACGACACCCATCGCCGGCACCGCCGTCACGTCCGAACGCTCGGATTGGGCCTTGGCGACCTCACCGGTCGCGAAATCCACGGTAGCGAGTGGCTTCCTCAGTGTGGATATAGGTTTCATGGCCACCCTGGCCCAGAGGGTCTCTCCGTTGCTGATGCCGCCCTCCAGTCCTCCTGCCCGGTTGCTCGCTCTGGAATACCCAGTCCCAGTGCCCGAGGCCTCCCGTGAAATCTCGTCGTGCACCTGGGACCCTCTGCCGCGTGCAGCCTCGAAACCCAGGCCGATTTCCACCCCCTTCACCGCCGGAATGGACATTATTGCCCGCGCCAGCCGACCATCCAGCTTCTTGTCCCAGGAGACGTGAGAACCGAGTCCGACCACCAATCCCCTAGCGACCACTTCCGCCACGCCACCAAGTGTGTCGCGGTCTCGCATTGCCCCCTCGATCTCCGCTACCATGGCCTCGGAAGCCTCTTCAACCACACATCTCACGGGCGACTTGTCAGCCACCTCGTTCAATGGTGTCGGCAATTCGTCGGGCAGCTGCGCCCGCACCTCGCCCAACTCTACCACGTGACTCCCAATCTCGACCCCAAAATGATCCAACAACTTCTTGCACACCGAACCGCACGCCACGCGTGCTGCCGTCTCGCGGGCGCTGGCCCTCTCGAGGACATCTCTCGCGTCCGCTCGGTCATACTTGAGGACGCCCGCCAGGTCCGCATGGCCCGGTCTCGGTCTAGTGACCCTGCGTCTCCTCCCGCCGGCTCCTGCAGCATCGGGTTCCGCAGCCATGACATCCGACCAGTTCTCCCAGTCCCTGTTTCGGATGATTAGGGCGATCGGAGACCCCAAGGTGACACCCGCCCGAACGCCTGCCAAGAACTCCACTGAGTCGTCCTCAATCTTCATCCGAGCACCACGGCCATACCCTGACATCCGGCGCCTGAGGTCTCTATCGATGTCCACGGCCGTTAACTCCATCCCGGCTGGCACTCCCTCCAGGATGGCGACCAGCGCTTTTCCGTGCGACTCGCCAGCGGTTGTAAACCTTATCATCTAGCTCCGCCCGGTTGGGAAGGAACACAACGTCGTGTCTGATCAACACCACTGCGACAATCTATCTTGTCGGCCCCTTACGTCCCACATAAACAGAGAGCCCGGCCGATGAGCCGGGCTCTCCAGTACCTCGGGATCGCCGATCTCCCTTATGTCAATCCTGCTACCGTCCAGCCGCAGGAAACGGATTTGTGATGGCCGGGAGCTGCACCGTCACGATTCCATAGGCAGTGACACCCACCAGGATCTGTTCACCCGTTGTCTGTTCCGCGATGCGGAGAGGCCCGATGACGGGATCACGAATCGGTATGATCGATACGGGCTCGAAGAAATACGTATCGAACACTTCGATCTGTGGTTCCGAGCTGGCCAGATAGGTTAGCCGGTCATTCGGGTCGCCCGTGGCCCCGACGGGCCACGTTCCCGGTGTTCCACCAACTCCGGCGGTGAATGCGTGGTCGGCGTTCAAGTCCATGCCAGCGTTCTCGCCACCGACGGCGATTAGGCCTTTCAATCGCAGGGCCTCATCGAGGACGTACACGGAATCGGTGGTACGAACCATGTTCGTGAAGCCATTGAAGTTGATCGCTATCGAGTTGACAACAGTAGCGGTATTACTGATGAAGTCGCTCACGCGGAACGAAGGCGTGATACCCAGATCCTCCTCAAGCGGACCCGAGAACGCGATCGTGTCGGTCCCAGTGATGATGTCACCACTACATACCGCCGAGAACATTCCGGCCTGGGTATTATAGCCAACCGCTTGCGCAAAGGTCTCTCCAGAGACTACGCCGCCTTCGCCGATGAACGCGTGACTGAAGTCACCCGAGTTCCTCACGAAGGTCAGATTGCGGAATATCAGTTTCTCCATGTCCACCAGGCGACCACACGCAGGATTGAGGATTTCCTGCAATGGCATCGTAGGTCCTCGATCCACGAACACACGAAGCGTGTCGAACTCCGGTGACGGCAGCACTTCGGCGTGTTCCCAGAAGAAGTGTGATTCCGGCACCGCGGAAGTGAGGTTCTCCCAGCGAACCGAACCACGGTCGGGGAAGGCACCTTGGTCCACGGTAGGTGTTGTGGAGTAGACCGCGAGGATCTGGTTCGGATCACAGGCTCCCACACCGGGACGACATGTCATACCGAGGTATTGGGGTCGATCTGAGAAGTCGTGCCGTGTGAACTTGATCTGAATGACCAGCGTGGTGACATCCAGCTCGGTTGTGACTTCGTCCACGAGGAAGTTGGGCAGCGCATGCCGGCGCACTTCACGGCGTAGCGGTAAGTCCACGATAGACAGGTCGGTTCCGCCGGAGTTCGCCACGACTACGGTGTCACCGGCAGCACCGTTGGCGTCGCGCGGCCACATGGCGATGCCCCAGGGCTGTGAACCCACCGGAATCCCGCCGGACACGAAAGACGTGTCCACAAGCTGCAGCACATCTACCCGACTGAGCTCCACGTTTGTCAGGTAGACTTCGTTCATGCTTTCACTATAGATGGCGTCGACGATCCGGCCCCCTGCCGGAAGCCCCTTCGTGATGCCGTACACGACAAGGATCGTGTCGGCCCGTAAGGCTGCCGTCACAGCGGTGTCGACACGTGCTTGACCGGCGTTGCCGGCGCCGTCCACCGCGGCGGCTGTGATAATCAGCGTTTGCGGTAGCGATGCAAACGAGAAGTTCAGTGGATACGTCTCGCGCACCGCGGTCAGGTTACCGCTGTAGGTCGTCGTCGCACCTCCCACTGCCGTCCCGTCCAATAACGTAGCTGACCACGACATCTCCGTAATGCCGCTTGGGTCCGTAGCGCGAACGGTGATCGAATCGCTCACTTCCACACGGTCCCGAACCTGGAATGTCACTATCGGCGGGTCAGTGTCGTTGGCTATCGACTGCACGGTCACCGTCACCGGCGTGCTCGTACCCACCCTGCCAGCGGAATCGACAGCAACGCCCGTGATCTGGAAAGTACCGTCGGGGGTACCGGCCGGGACGGCCAAAGTATCGAAGAAGACGACGGTGTCCGGCAGCGGGGCACCGTAGGTCTGTCCGGTACTGTCGGCGAACACGCCTGTAACGACATAACCTACCTGGGTGACCCCGGTGCTCTGGGCAGCTTCGACCTCCACTGGGATGCTCAACCCAGGAGACGCGATCGAACCAGGACTTGGCGTCAGCACCCGAACCGACAGGGCCGACTCGTTCCGCAGGAACAGCGAGTCTATTGCGCTGCCTGACAGGTCATTTCCGTCGGTAACCACGGCCGCTATGTCGATGTGACCACCGGCAGTGCTCGTGGGGGGTAGGTCGATCTGCACGTTGAGCAGGACCTGCTGGACGGCAGAGGTGAACGTGGTATCTATGACGGCGCTGTAACCGCCCGTCAATGTGACAACGACGGTCTTGAGACCGAGGTTGTCCGATGCAGCCACGCCAAACTGGATGCCACCTTCCAGCTCGAGAGTGTCACCCGCTGTCTTTACGATCGACACGACGGGTGCAAACCCATCACCCTGGACCCCCGTCTGGAATTCTCGCTCGGTACATGCCGTTGCGACCAGCGCCAGCGCACAGATCGCTCCGAAGAGTGCTCGCTTTTGCACGGTGCCTTCCTGTGTTACAGGCCGTTCTCCGGGACCTCGTCCAAGATGTGCGGCGTGACCAGAATCAATAGGTCGCGCCTAGTCTCACGCCTCTCTGTGAAGCCAAAGAGCCCACCTAGTATCGGTAGGTCTACAAGGAATGGGATTCCGCTCTTCGACACCGTGACGCCGCTCACAGTGAGGCCACCTATGACAGCCGTCTCACCGTCACCCACGAGGATCTGGCTCTGCACCTCCTGTGTTTGGAAGGTGAATCCCAGATCTGCTGGCGCCTCGGCAATCGCGGAGTTCTCGACCTTGATCTCCATCAACACCTGGCGGTTGTGCGTGACGTGTGGTGTAACCTCCAGCTGTAGCCCGGTGGGAACAATCTCGGTCGTTGCTCGCGGGGCCTGTCCGCCGGCACCTACCTGTGAGCTCACGTCAACCACGCGAATGGGCGTACGCTCACCCACGAGGATATAAGCCTTGGTGTTGTCGGCCACGCTCGTTAAGGGCTCAGCCTGCAGATCGGCCAGTTGCACTTGCTGTAGGGCTCTCACGAAAGTCGTCAGGTCGAATGCCCCGAGCGCTGTTGAAAAGATGAGCTCGAGCGCGGGTGAGGCGATGAACGCGTCAGCGTTTGCTACGCTGGAAAGCGCGCTTCCTCCCAGGTCCACTATGGTCACGTCCTCATCGAAGACGTCGGTGGGAACCACCGCGTCGGGGACACCATCGCCGTCTGTATCAATCGCTTCGGCCGACGATGGATCGGGACGTTGCACGAGTTTGTTGAAGAACTGGTCAGATGTACCCAAATCGTATTGCAGCCCCAGCTCGTTGATGTCGGTCCGGTCGACGAATATTAGCTTCGCTTGTATCGAAACCTGCGGAGTGCGGATGTCCAGTTGAGAGGCAAGAACAGAGTCGTCTACTATCCGGCTCTGAACATCCGTTATCAACAGTTTGTTCGTCCCAGTGTCGGCGACCACGTTGCCGCGTTCGGAAATCACGGTCGCGAGTACGGTGGCGAGAGTCGCTGCCTTGGCGTAGTTGACTGAGATCACCTTCGTCACCAGAGGCTCTGTCGAGTCGCGTGCCGATAGCGACTCCCGACTGTCCACCCGAATGATACCGGGCGTGTCTTCCGATCCGGTCAGGCCGTGCGCATCGAGGATCGTCATGAATGCTACGTCCCACGGCTGGTTCTTGATTGTCGCGTTGACGTGAGTATCGATGCCCTCACCGATTACGATTGACTTGCCGCTGTACTCGGCGAACGCATTGGCCACGTCGCGGATGTGCGCTGAATCATAGGTCACCGTGACCGGTGGCTGCTGCGACTGCGGCAGCGTAACGCTGCGGGACGGCCGAAAAGTCGTGGAAGGAAGCTCGCCAGCCTCCGATGCTACGGCGTCTGCCCAGTTGGATGTGACCGCCGACGACCATGCCTCGAACGAACGATCTGACCCGAACGAGATACGGATAGCATCCTCTACACGCTCGAGTTGGTATCCGTGCAGCGACTCCAGCTCTATCACTACCCGCACCACCTCGGGGGTATACTGAGCGTAACGAACGTTCACGATACCACCACGATTCTGACCGTCGTACTGAGCACCAGTCGTGTTCAATCGTGCTCCCTCGACATCCACGACCAGACGCGGTGGATTGTCGAGCGCGAAATCCTGCACGTCGACGCTGCCACGGATATCAATTACGATGTGGGTCCGGCCGGCGCCGGGTAGAATGCTGACTGCGGTTACCTCGCCAGGCGCCGCAACCACAACGTCACCAAATCCCGCAGATAATAAAGGCGCCGTTAGGATCAAGCCCACGGCTGCGAGAATAAACGACCGCTTCATGGTGTTCCCTCCTGCCTGCGCCTCTGGCGCAACACTACCTGGCGTTCACTTCCAAATTCTGAGATCACGAGCACGACCTGCCCAGGAGCTATCTCGACCACTCTCATTCTCCCTATCTCGTCTCCAACCCTTACCGGGTAAGCCTGATTGACTATCGTGTCACGCAGAATAGCTATGCTCGCCGCCGGATAGCGCGGATCGTAGGTGATGCTCGTTATGCGCAGATCCTGGATCAACGGTCGAACATCACCGCTCTCCAAGAGCGAAGCAAACGGGTCCCGTCCCGATCCACGATATGAGAAGACTTCACGCAGCAACTGCGTCTCATTTGCAACCGACACCGTATCCTCCACCTGCGCCTGCTGACCCAAATCCGGAGGCGCAGTCCGCATAGGCGTTTGTATCGGCGCCGGCTCTTCTCCCCCACATCCCACCACCACACCGGCGATGATGGCTATTCCTGCCATCTGTCTAATCGTCACCACCCTCATCACCTGCGCTTCCGGTTGCCTGTGGCTTTACGAAAGTCCGCAGCAGGAACTGCGCTCGTATGAGGGCCCCCGTTGTATCTGCGAATGCCGTCTGGTCAGTCTGGCTGGCCAACGACAACGACAGATCGTAGGGCACCATGATACGCGACAACTGAGCGATATCTGACATCAGTACGCCGATCTGGTTGTAGTGACCGTAGACGATCCAGCGGTATCGGTCGACGTCGAAATTCCGGCCAGGCTCCCTGCCGAGGGGGTTCAACGCACCAATCTCGATCCCGTTGCGCTTGGTCCGAGCGGAGATCTCGTCTATCAAGGTCGTAACCTCAGTCGCCACGGGAACCAACTCCTTCATCCTCTCGAGCGTTGCCTCATAGTCGCGGTTGCGCTGACGAATGCTCTCGACCGTACCGCTGGCCAGGTCCCGCCGGGCAGCGTCGACGCGAGTTTGTAGCGAATCCACTCGGCTCTGCAGCTGTCTCTGTTCCTCGACCTTGGGCGCCCGCCAATACATCCAGAAGCCGACCGCGCCCGCCACCCCAACGAAGATCAAGAGGATCAGAGCCTGCTGCCGCTCCTTTGCTGTCATAGCCATGCTAGCACTCCCTTACCGTACAGACTCTTGCAGCGGAGCCGTACGAATGAATGCGGAATCCGCCTGCTGAAACGTCCCTGCTATGGTGAAAGCCGTTACGGGGCGATCGCTCTCCATCACCGTCTGAGTCGCCCCCGGCTGCACATCAGCAATCCAGGGTGAGTTAGCGAGATTACGCAGAAAGCGCGTGTATGCCCCGATGTCGGCTGTACGCCCGTCCAGCGTGAACCGTACCGGAGGACGCACCGTCGCATCCGCTTCTTGTGTTTGCTCTAACGCCGGTGGCGGCACGAATTCGAGGCTTATGATCCACGTGAAATCAGGCAGCGCCTTGGTCACTTCTTCCATTATGTGGGCCCAAACGTAACGATCCGCGTCGATCTCGCGGATTGCCGTCAATTCGACACCAAGGGAGTCACGCAAACTCTCCAACCGCTGTTTCTCCGCAATCAGGCTGTTGAATTGGCGAGCCTGAGCTGACACGCGGTTAACTTCTGCCTCCAGTTCCGTCAGCTTTCTACTCTCGGTGAAGTAGATGAATCCGACAACCGGGAGCACGATCACCCAAACACCGATCGCCGCGATCATCAGCGGATCCTTGATTTTTCCGGCAAATTCGGAGAAGTCTGGAAGCGTTATGCCGGCTCCCCCAGCCTTCTTTCTCTTCTTCTTGCCGGGCAGCAGGTTGATCTCAATCATCGATTGCACGATTTCAACCTCAGGACGATCGTAGAGCGAGTCCCGTCGCCAACATCAGCAGCGGCGCGATCTCATCAAGATTGACTGTATCGAACACCCCATCCTTGACGCTGAGTCGCTGGATCGGGTTCGCCACCTCAACCGCCATACTCAAACGCTGCTGCAGGACATCAGTGAGCCCCGGTACCCGAGCTCCACCCCCACAACAAAACACGCGCTTGATGGAACCGGCCTCGCGACTGGCTGACTGAAGGAATGCCGAGGCTCGCTCGACACCCACCGAGATCTCCTCGCCCCGAGCCTGCACATAGGGGTCGAGCTCAGGGGAGCGCTCGAATCCCTTCAACATCGACTCGGCCTCTTCGGCGGAAACACCGCGCTCACGCTGCAAATCCTCCCGAATCTTTCTCGTCCCGACCGTAAGGTCCCGAGTCAACAACGGTATGCCGTCGTCAAGCACATTCACATTTGTTAGCTCATGACCGATGTTGAGTAGGGCCACGATTCCTCGCATCGCCTCGGGGTGGTTTATCCCAAAGGCGTTGTGCAGCGCGAAAGCGTCGACATCTACGATTTCCCCCTCCAACCCGGCCTGAGTCAGCAACTGAACCTTGTCTTCCACCAGATCGCGTTTCGCTGCAACGAGTAGCACGTCCATCTGGAGCCCTTCACCCTCGGGATCCAGGATCTGGAAATCCAATTCGACCGCCTCGATGTCGAACGGCACGTGTTGTTGTGCCTCCCAGCGCACAACATCGTATGCCTCACTCTCCTTCATACGGTCGACTTGGATCTTCTTGATGATGACGTCGCGGCCACCTACTGCGACCACCACCCGCTTCTGTTTGATACCGGCGGATTTGAACAGCCCCTGGATCGTGTCCGATACGATCCCCGGATCCATGATCTCACCCTCAACGATCGCATCAGCCAACACCGGAGTGACGGATACTCCACTCAGCTGCGGTTCCCCCTTGCCGTGATCAATTGCCACTAGCTTGAGGAACCCGCTCCCGATGTCCAAGCCCACTGTTGTCTTACCGCCGAGCCCGAAAAGAGCCATATCTGCCTACAGGTCAACGAGATAAGTGAGGTGCGCGGGAACCTACAGTATGGTCGACTGGCTAGTTTGTCAAGCTCCAACCTACTTTAAGCCAGATGGAACAACCCTCTGGCTGGCAGGAACTTACGTCGTTCTAGTAAGCCTGGAACCAACCGCGCTCCCGCAGTACTTCGGGTCTCCCGGACCCGATTGCCGCACGCTCCAACGCGCAGCTCGAATACTCGATCGCCGTGGCGCCGAGCAAGCGGCTTTCCTCCAAGTCGCCGTTCGCAACGACGACCGCTCCTTCAAACCGATTGCCGGTACCGCTAGTAACCATGGTCCCCTTCACAAGAACAAGGCCCACGAAATGAAAGCCCCCTCCTACCGTCAGGTCCCCGGCAACCAGCAGCGTCCCTTGGCCACGGCCTCCGGTCAGCTTCAGATCACCGGTCGAAAAGACCAGCGGGAAGTAGTCTCCACAAGGTCCGTCCGACACATAAGGGTCGCCCCAATTCTCCGGCGCCGCTGTGACGCAGGTCGCACCCGTTGCACGCGGTCCCGGTTGCATCGACCCACCGGAAACGACGTGTGTGGCGAAGGCTTGGAGCGACTCGAAGCTGTGACCGTCGAGACTCGTCAGCTCCGAAACCGACAATGAGTCGTCATTGACGATCGGTGGAGTACCGATCAGACAAGGGGGTCCACTACAGCCGCGGACCGGATTGCTCAACGTTAGACGCAGTCCAGCGACCGGCGGGCCGGCGGGCTTGGCGCAGTTCCACAAGGCAGGATTTCGGTCGCGTCCGTCTATCACAGATGAAGACCCGATTTCGATTGGGCCAGAGGTGGTGAGTGCTGCTTCTGGATCCGCTTCCAATGCATTCAATCTTAGTATTAGGCCGATCCGCTGTTTGATCTGGCCACCCGC
>JARRLJ010000021.1:8353-18795 GCA_037387025.1 Gemmatimonadales bacterium | reverse complement strand
CAACCAAGAACTGCTTGGCCGACACTGCGCGGCGCATACCGAGAGCCATGTTGTACTCGTCAGTACCCCGCTCATCGCAATGCCCTGTGATCTCGATTCTCAAACCCGAGTTGGCCTGGAGAATCGCCAGCTTCTGCTCGACCACTTCCGTATCCTCGCCAGGTCGGATGTTGGACCTATCGAAGTCGAAGTGCATCCTGCGGGCGATCATCTCCATGACAGCCTCGTTCTCGGCTCGAACGGCCGCGAGTGAATCAGCCCGGCGCTGGCGTTCCATGCGATCCGCCTCTTCCTGAGCACGTCGAATGCTGTCGGCACGTGCCCGCTCGCGAGCGATGGAATCTTGCCGCGCCTGCTCACGCGCGATCGAATCGGGATCCGGCCCCGGTGCAACCTCAGGCTGACCGCCGCCGCATGCCGCCACCGCTGCGATGATGACGGACGCTCCTATCGTAAGGGGGAGGGTGAGGCGCATTGTCACTCCAGTCTTCATGGTTGGTTGGATGCTGTTATGTGTGTAGACCAGCTCGGCATGCGTGTCTGGCCTATTCTGGTCAGCTGTCGAATACGTCCCGTCTCAATATCTATGACCCAAATCTGAACGCCACCCGTTCGAGTCGACTTGAATGCCAAATGCCGCCCATCGGGGGCCCAAGTCGGGTCCTCGTTTCGTCCCGCGCTGGTCAGCTGCCGCACAGTACGGCTCCGTGCGTCCATTACAAATATCTGTGGGCTCGCCGCCACCGTGCGATGGAACGCCAGATTCAACCCGTCGGGCGACCAGGAGGGACTGTGAGAATCGCCTGTCACACCGTAATCGTAAGGGGCGAACAACTCCTGATCCGTCCCGTCAGCCGCCATCACATAGACCTGAGCCAATCCTACACGGGTCGACTCGAAAGCGATCCGACGTCCGTCGGGACTAAACGCAGGAGAAAGGTTATCCGATAATCGACCCACCGTCAAGCGCTGTAAACAACAGTCCCGCGCGAGGTTATAAGAGAAGATGTCGGTCCCCTCGTCCCACGACCTGCTAAACGCAAGCATTCGTCCGTCTGGCGAAAACTCGGGGCTGTAGTTGGCGTATTCTCGGGTCGGCTCGATCACCTTGCGCGCTCCCGTCTCTACGTCGTGCAGCACGATCGACCCCCACCCCATTCCGTCCAACTCAGTATACGCCACAGTGTGGCCCTCCGGCCCCCATGCCGGTGAGAATGCCTCAACACCCGATGGTGAAATGGCGGTTGTCTTGGCACCATCTGAATGCACGCTGTACAGGCGTCCGTTGCTGATGAACGCAATCTGGCTAGCCGCATACCCCGGCTCGCCAGTGGCCGCACGTACCGCAGCATCCGACGCCCGATGAACGGCCATGCGAAATTCGGCTGTGTACGGATCCAACTCGGACACTGCGACACTCGATTTGACTGCTTCCCCTCTCACGTCGTACAAATTGACCGCAAGGGTCGAGTCAAACTCCTCCAAGACGCTGACGGTATAGTCAGCGCCCAAAGCGGCGTAGAGCGAGTAGTTGACGAACACGGAAGACGAGGATCCGGTACTCTGCCCTTGGCCGGTTGGATTCGGCGCTTCCACCCCGAGAATCAAGCTGTCACCTCCGGGCAGGTAGATCATCTCGAAGCGATCACTGAACTCCAGATCGCGCCTCAGGATGGTCCTTGCGGAATCCAGCCGCTCCCGCGCCGGTCCACCCAGCACCAGCATTCCTGGGCGCATACCCGGCGTGTACGTAATGCCCACGCGCACACCCTGCTCGACCGGGTCTTGCGCCAGCAACCCAGCAGGAGGGTACAGGGCGAGCCACAGCAGCGACACTGTCGGCAACAGCGCCTTCATCGACTCTTCTCCGGGTCGAAGAAGAAGCTCACGACCAGCACGTCATCACTGAATCCCTCGGGTAGGGAACCGAACGCATTTGCGTTAGCCGCTGCTTCAATGGCTCCCTGAGCTTCCAGGTCGAACCCAAAGTTCCCCGACCGCTGCACGAAGCTGAAATTGCTAACGGATCCATCCCGGTGAATGAAAAACATCACTTCTGCTCTCAACGAGACGTTCCCTTTAGGACGCTGCCACCGCCGATGCACCTGGGCCACTATGTTCCGCATGTACTCAGGGAACGGGAAGTCCACCCCTTCGGTGCTGACAGTGGCGGGATCAGTACCAGTGGAAGGCTCCACGTCGGGTGCCAGGCTGTCGGGCTGACTCCGAGGTGCCGGCTCCCGCTCGGTCTCGGGTTCTTTGGTTGGAGGTGGAGGTGTCTCTGCCTGTGACGTGCGCCGCGGCCGCTGCGGGGCCGGTGTCGGCTGCTCCGCCTGCCTCTGAACCACGTCGGGCGCCCTGCGCTGATCTGGCTGGGGGAGGGGAGCGGCCACGAGGTTTACCCTGATGGTGGGCAGCATGACACGAGCATCCGCAGTCGGCATCGTGAACAGCACCCCAACGCCGACATGCAACATCACACTTCCCACGAATGCCGTGCGGGTTCCCCGACTGGAACCGCTGCGTCGCCTGAATGCGCGGGCAAACCGCCTCACTGCGTTATCGTTCCTCCTGGAGTACCAGGGCGACGTTGTCCACCCCGGCGTTCGACATCACCGACAAAACCCGGGCGACATTTCCGTAACTGGCCCCCTGATCTCCTCTGAGATAGACACCTGTAGGCTCGCGACGGCTCACCAATGCCCTGAAGGCCGCTCGAAACTCCGCATACTGCAGTGGAGTGTCGTTGTCGTCGATGAAGATCCTGCCCTCTCGATCGACCGAGACGATCAGCCCTTCCCGGGGATCGAACGGGCGTGGCTCACCTCGCGGCAACTGTAAATCCACGCCTCCTTGCATGATCGGCGCTGTGATCATGAATATGATGAGCAGTACGAACGCCACATCAACCAAGGAAGTAACGTTGATGTCAGCCGTGAGCGGCAACTCCCCGCGGCCGCGCAATCCGCTGGATCCCACCATTTACACCCTGCCTTCTCGTGCCATGGCTCCTACGATCTCCTGTGCGAACCCCTCCAGTTCCCCGGCGAAGACACCCAGCCGATTCGCAAAGATGTTGTAGGCGATGACAGCTGGGATCGCAACTGCCAGCCCCAAGACGGTCGTGATGAGCGCTTCCGCCACTCCCGGCGCTACCGCCGAAATGTTGCCGGATCCGCCGGCTGCGATTCCCAGGAAGGCGTCCATCACACCCAGGACTGTCCCCAGGAGTCCCAACAAGGGGCTCACCGACCCTATCGTCGCCAACCAGGGTATAAACCGCGCCATGAGATCTCGTTCCGCCCCGATCTCCTTGGCCAGCTGCATCCGGAGCACCTCGAGCTGGGTCGACGTCAGGGCGGCCGTCCCAACTCCCTTCGTCTCTTGCAGGGCGCCTGGCCTCAGCTCCGAGAAGAAATTCACTCCTTCCCGCAGCAGACGCCCGAACGGTGACGGTGGAAGCTTCATTACGGCGTGATAGGCGTCCTCCAGGCGCGTGGTACGCTCCAATTCCTTGAAGAACTTATCGCCTAGCTTCTGGACCCTGCGAAACTGAATCCACTTCAGCAAGATCAGGAACCACCCTATCACCGAGAAGAGCAACAGCACCAGTATGACGATCTTGGTGGCTACAGTGGATGTTGTGATGAGTTCCCAGGGACTCGTCGGCAATGCTCCACCCACCTGAAGTATCATCCCGCATTCTCCATGATCCACTGGTATGTGTTCCGCAGCCCCTCATCGAGCGTGTATTGAGGCTGCCAACCCAGGTCGCGGCTGGCTCGGTCGATGGCCACAGAACTGCGCTGTAGTTCACCAGCCCTGGCCGGTTCGTGCTCGACCGGGACCGCCGAGCCCGTCACCCGGATGAGCTTCTGAGCCAGTTCAGTGACACTCGTCTCGGTTTCTGTTCCAACGTTGATGGCGACGCTGTCTATGGAGGAAACCGGCGGCACCTCCCACTTCGTGGCTGCCATGTTGGCCCGCGCGACGTCATGCACGTGCACATAGTCGCGCGTCTGGCTGCCATCTCCGAATATCGTGATTGTACTGTTTGCTAGAATCCTGTTGCAGAAGATTGCCACCACTCCCGCCTCTCCATGCGGGTTTTGACGCGGGCCATATACGTTGGCATAGCGCAGCGACACCACCTTCATGCCGTACAGCTGAGCGTAAGCGGCAAGGTAGAATTCTGAAGTCAGTTTGGCCACACCATAAGGTGACACTGGAAGCTTGGCCGCGCCCTCTCGGTGCGGCAGATCGTCGCTCTCACCGTAAACAACGCCGCCTGAAGATGCCAGTACCACACGGTCGGTTCCGCCGGCCCGCGCTCCCTCCAGCAGGTTGAGCAATCCAAGGACGTTTGTTCTGGCATCCCGCTGCGGGTCCGACACCGACACGCGAACGTCGATCTGTGCCGCGTGATGGTTCAGCACATCGAACCTCTCACTCTCCAGCAGCTGCCTTGCCTCTGGTGAGCAAACATCACAGTGCACGAGTTCGGCATCAGCCGGCACATTGTCGCGAGTTCCGGTCGACAAGTCATCGATGATCGTGACCTCATATCCTTCTGCGAGGTAGTGGTCGGCTACGTTCGAACCGATAAAGCCGGCACCGCCCGTTACCAAAGCGCGTTTTGTCATAGCGTTTCATCCCGTTCGCAACCAGGAGCGAAATGCAAGTCGTTGTTCACATTGGCCTCGTCGGAATCTCACAAATTACATGCTCGGCTTCGCGCGAGCGTCGGAATTTAGGCAACTTCGGGTTCGAAATGGTAGCTGTGACGCCTCAAAAGGTGTGAGGGAGAACCACGGAAAAAGGGAAACGGCGGTGAGGCTGGCTGCGTCGTTACAAACACAAGGCCTCACCGCCGCCGTTACCGCCCACTGCTCGCTCAACCTCAGCCCGGCATCTTCCTTATCAGCCGGACCGGCGCACCCTTGTCCACCCCAAGATCCATTAAGTTCACCACAAAGCCCGACGCCGACCGGTTGCGAACGTGTACGATATGCAATAGTCCAATTGGCTCATCTCCGCCGAGCAACTGATCGTCTTCCTGTGCTGGGAACACTTCAAACACATCACCCAACGATACTCCATCGGAGCGGCCCAGATTGATGAACACTATGTCCTGCTGCTGACGCACGGAGTGAACATCTCGTACCGCTATGATCTCACCGGTGGCTCCGTTCTCAATGGGCACTGGCAATACATCGCCCGGGTTATGGAACGGTTCCAACGGCAGCGCAAACTGCCCATCGGATATACGGTGGAACTGGACAATGACCTCGGCATGGACCAACGAACCGGCCGGTCCCGTAACCCTCACGATGCCGGTGGGACTGACTACGCTACCCCAGCCTCGGACATCTCGCGCGACTCGAGCGACCAGAAGCGAGTCTCCGATCTGGTATGTAGCGGATTGCGGCGCCCGCATCTCGACCTCACCAAATACGGTGGCCATCGACGACGACCCGAGATTCCGCAGAGTGGGCGTACCCACAGCGCCGAGCACGCGCGCCCACGGCAACCTGTCGCCTTCGGTCAGAAACCCCGCCGAGTAAAACTGTCCGCGCCGCACCGGACGGTAGCGGAACAGTGGTGCATTCAGGTCCACAGTCCTGACAGACGGACCTGTTTCCTGGAACACAGTGGGCGTTGTCTCCGTCGGTGGTGGTGCCGGTGCCACCGGCGGGGGAACCAGCTCTTCGACTTCGATGGGCTCCTCGATCGGTTCCTCACCGACCACCGCCACGGAATCCACTACTGCCGCTGGCCGGGCCGCCAACAGCCGCAACTCCTCGCCCGGGAAGATCCAGTGAGGATCTTCGACGACATCCGTGTTGATCCGGTAGATTTCGGGCCAAAGGAAGGGATCCCCCAAATATCGCTCGGACAGAGCCCATAGGGTCTCACCGGTTTGGACAACGTGCACCTCGGGAAGCTGGGTCCCCGTTTGTACACTCGGATTATCCTGCGCGCGCACGGCCGCCGCCGTTACCAGAAGGGCGGCGACCGCCGCAATGGCACCTCTAGAACGGAAGATCGTCGTCTTCCTCATCGAGAGCCTCCGGAAAGTCGTCGTACGACTCATTAGCACCACCCGCGGGGGCCTTGACCGACTCACCCCCCTCAACTCCCCCGGACCGCGGTGAGAGCATTATCACCTCGCGGCCGATTATCTCCGTCGTGTACCGCGTCTTACCCTCGCGGTCCTCCCACTGACGGTACTCGATTCTGCCTTCCACGAAGAGCTTGTCGCCCTTCTTCATGTACTTCTCAGCCAAGTCGGCCAGACCGGCTCCCTTGTTGTTCCACAGCACAACGCGGTGCCACTCCGTCTTCTCTTGACGCTCTCCGGCCGCGCTGGTCCACTGCCGGCTCGTGGCCAAGGAAAGCGTTGCCACACGGGCCCCGCTTGAGGTGCTGCGCACCTCTGGATCGGCTCCAAGGTTGCCGATCAACGTCACCTTGTTAAGGCTGCGACTCAAAATGACCTCCGGAAGTTTGCGGGGTGGGGCCCGGACGGGCACAAACTATAGAGGCTTTAAGTCCTTTTGTCAACCGAAGATACGCGATTATGGGCCAAATTTTGCAGAACCTAAATCAGCGGTTTCCCGTGTTCTGCTTCCCACCTCACCTGGGCTTCGGCCAGGCGTCCATACTCCGGTTCGAACGATGCCGGATCGCGTACCAAGGTGGTCACATCTTCGAACTCCAACAGCTCCAATAGAACTCCCGCCCGAGGCGAAGCTGTCGGCGGACCCACGGGTTCAGTTCCGGTCCATGCTCGCACGAGATCAGCGTGCAGGACGGCACCGTCACCCACTGCAAGTGAAGGTGATACGCCGTTCAGTTCCGTGAGCTGAGTCACCGTGGTCAGCGTGGGGGTGAGTTCGGTAACCACTCCGGGGCCAGCGAACGAGTATATCGCCGCAAAAACGTCACCCCTGAGCGCGTCATACATCGCAGCAATCTGCCGATTGCCCACGAACCGGAATGGCCACGCGGTGGCCAGTAGTGACGGTACGGTCGTGAGGGTCAGACCATCGTGTTCTAGGAGAATACCTTTCGCGGTTGCGAATCCGATCCGCAATCCGGTGAAGCTGCCCGGGCCTTCGGCCACGACAATTCCCGAAAGATCAGCGAATGAGATCCCCGAAACCGTCATGACCGATTTGATTGCAGACATCAGGACCGTTGCGTGTCTGCGCTCACCGAACACCAACTCGGCGGATATCCGACCCGGCTCCCCTATTGCCACGCTGCCACGTTCAGTGGCTGTATCCAGCGCCAGAAGGCGGCTCATACAATCCGCTCCAGTAGTCTGCAATCAGAGTCGTCTGCGTGAGCAAATCGCAGGTGGAGGTCTGGCGGGGGAGCGAACGCACCGGCCCGCTCGGGCCACTCTATCAATGTCAGTCGCGCACCGGCCGCGAGCGCCAAGAGATCGAGATCGAGTGCCTCTTCCGGAGAGCGCAACCGATAGCAGTCAACGTGTGCGACTAGACCGTCAGGCGCCTGATACTCATGTATCAATGCATAGGTAGGGCTACGAGCCGCCTCAGCCCCCGCCACACGCGTTATAGCGGCGACGAAAGCCGTCTTGCCTGATCCGAGATCTCCGGTGAGCCAGACGACAGATCGCTGTGGCAGTTCCCGCCACACTGTTTTCGCATGAGATGAGAGATCGGCCAGCGACACTCGAACAGGCTCGCCAACCCGTAGCTCAGGCATGGCTACTCCGCAGTCCCTTCCCTATCGCTCCTTGACGCGGGCTCTTTCGGACGGGGTCCCCGTCAACCTTGAGCTCGAATATCTGGTCGCGCAGGTATGCGGCTTGCTCGAAGTCGAGTTCGGCCGCTGCCTCTCGCATCTGAGCCTCGAGCACCTGGATCATGGTTGCACGGTCCACCTTCTCCAGTTCGGGCTTGGCCGCATCGGGCGCGGGTGCACCTCGGGCATCCGCCACACGTGTGACCAGCCGCACTTGATCTACTGACTTGTAGATCGACCGTGGGATTATGCCATGCTCGGCGTTGTACGCTTCCTGAACGCTGCGCCGGCGATCCATCTCTTCGAGTGCCCGCTTCATCGATCCGGTGGTCCGATCGGCATAGAGAATGGCTCGCCCTGACGAGTTGCGGGCCGCCCGACCTACGGTTTGGATCAAGGACCGATCGGAGCGGAGAAAGCCCTCCTGATCCGCATCCAGAATTGCCACCAGAGCTACTTCTGGGAGATCCAGAC
Organism: Gemmatimonadales bacterium; assembly: GCA_037387025.1. Lineage (GTDB taxonomy): Bacteria > Gemmatimonadota > Gemmatimonadetes > Gemmatimonadales > GWC2-71-9. The sequence goes on along the minus strand of JARRLJ010000021.1, from coordinate 10,545 downwards.
CTTCCCGCAGCAGGTTGATACCCACGAGCACATCAAACTCCGCGAGCCGCAAGCCCCGAACGATCTCCATCCGCTCGATTGTGTTGATGTCGGAGTGCATATACCTCACTCGGACTCCGGTCTGCAGCAAGTAATCGGTGAGGTCCTCTGCCATTCGTTTCGTGAGAGTGGTGACCAACACACGCTGGCCCCTCGCTTCGCAAGCCCGTATTTCGGCGAGAAGATCATCCACCTGTCCCTTCACAGGTCGAATCTCGACCTTCGGATCCACCAACCCCGTTGGTCTGATGATCTGTTCCACTACCACACCACCCGAGAGTTTCAGTTCTGGGTCTCCAGGAGTTGCCGAAACGAAGATCACGGTCGGAGTGAGCTGCATGAACTCGTCGTGATTCAGGGGGCGATTGTCGAGTGCGGATGGCAAGCGGAACCCATACTCGACGAGAGTGGCTTTGCGCGATCTGTCGCCCTCATACATGCCACCGAGTTGCGGAAGCGTAACGTGCGATTCGTCAAGAATGGTGAGGTAGTCCGCGGGGAAGTAGTCCAGGAGACACGCTGGCCGCTCACCGAGTCGCCTGCCCGTCAAATGACGGCTGTAGTTTTCCACACCTGCGCACATCCCGATCTCGAGCAACATATCTATGTCGAAGTTCGTTCGGGACTCCAATCGCTGCGCCTCCAGGAGCTTGCCTGCAGAACGCAACTCCACCAGACGCTCCTTCAGCTCCAGCCTGATCGCCTCCACGGCCCGTTCGATGGTAGGGCGTCTCATCACAAAGTGGGTTGCCGGGTATATCGCGCACCGTTCGAGTTGAGCGATCACGTTTCCCGTGATCGGTTCGAACTTGGAGATTCGTTCCACCGTATCACCCCACAACTCGATCCGGACCGCCTGTTCTTCGTAGGCCGGTAAGATCTCGATAGTGTCCCCGCGAACGCGAAACGAGCCTCGCTCAAACGCTATGTCGTTGCGACTGTAGTTGATTCGTACCAGATCCTCCAGAATTCCGTCACGCGATCGGTCTTCACCCTGGCTTACGGTCAACATCAGCTGCCGATATTCGACCGGATCGCCCAAACCATAGATCGCGCTGACCGTGGCCACGACTACGACATCTTCGCGCTCCATGAGACTCGACGTCGCACGCAGGCGCAGCATGTCGATGTCTTCGTTGATCGAAGCGTCCTTCTCGATGTAGGTATCGGTCGCAGGTACGTAGGCCTCAGGCTGGTAGTAGTCGTAGTATGAGACGAAGTACTCAACTGCGTTCTTGGGCAGAAACGACTTGAGTTCCCCGTACAACTGTGCTGCCAGTGTTTTGTTGTGGGATAGCACCAGGGTTGGCCGACCATACCGCGCAATCACATTGGCCATAGTGACCGTCTTGCCGGAACCGGTGACCCCCAGCAGGGTCTGGTATCCTTCTCGCCGTTCGAGTCCTCTGGTCAGCTCGTCTATCGCTTCGGGCTGGTTCCCCGCGGGCTCGAACGGCATCTCGAGCTGAAACGTGGTCACGTCATCCGGGTGGCACTTTAAAGATGACTACGAACCGGCGCGTCTCGGTGCTCAGGTGCGAGCTGCACTTCCCTGGGTGGGTTCGCGCCGGTCGACGGAATTCACCCCCTTGGTGCGGCGCATAGCACGCATCACTTTGGCCAGGTGCGCCTGGTTCTCGACCTCCACCAGCACCGAGCCAAACATTGCACCGTCTTTGCTCCACAACTCCGCGCTTCTGATGTTGGTGCCCGTCTGCGAGACTGCTTCCATCAGATCTGCATACAACCCTCTCCTGTCTTCGCCTGACACACCCAAGCATACCACGAACAGCTCACCCTGGATGCTCTGCCAATCGATCTCCACTCGTCGGTCGGCGTCCGCAGGCATGGTTAGCAGATTGGGGCAGTCGGCGCGGTGGATGGATATTCCCCTACCCTTCGTCACGTAGCCTACCACCGGGTCACCGGGGACCGGCTGGCAGCACTGGGCATAACGCACCACGAGACCATCCACTCCGTGGATGCGTACTCCGCGCCCCAGTCTAATGCGGTCGAGCACCCTCCCGAAAACGTTTGGTTTGGGTGCTTCCAGGTCGCCTTCCCGCTGCTCCGGGAACACAGCCTTGATCACCTGCCCAATAGGGACGTCTCCCCGCCCCAGCACCTGGTACAAGCCCTCGGCCGAGCCTTGA
>JARRLJ010000021.1:2299-8331 GCA_037387025.1 Gemmatimonadales bacterium | reverse complement strand
GCCGAGGATCTCTTTGCCGAGCTGGATGCAGGTCTCCCGCTCCTCCTGTTTGATCCATTGGCGTATCTTCTGGCGCGCCTTCGCGGTCTCAACGTGGTTGAGCCAGTCCTTGCTCGGCCGGGCATGCTGTCCAGTGAGGACCTCAACCGTGTCGCCGTTCTTCAGGGCCCGATGGAGCGGAGCGATGCGTCCGTTCACTTTGCCTCCCTGGCACCGCAACCCTACCTCGGTGTGTACTGCGAACGCAAAGTCGATTGTCGTTGCACCCTTTGGCAGCCGTTTTACGTCGCCATCAGGAGTGAAGACAAAAATCTCGTCCTGGAACAGGTCGATCTTCAGGAATTCCAGGAACTCCTCAGGACTGTGAGCGTCTTGCTGCAGCTCCAGCAGCTGACGGAACCAAGCGAAGTGGTCGTCTAGCTCATCCCGGCCGTTTCTTTCCTTGTAGACCCAGTGGGCGGCGATCCCGTATTCTGCCGTTCGATGCATTTCCCTCGTACGGATCTGAATCTCGTACAGCTGCCCGCCGGGTCCGAAGATCGTTGTGTGCAGCGATTGGTACGCATTCGACTTGGGCGACGCGATGTAGTCCTTGATCCGCTCTTGCAGCGGTGTCCAAGTGTGGTGGATGACTCCAAGCACGTGATAGCAATCAGGCACCGAATCCACCAGCACACGAACAGCCATCAAGTCATAGATCTCATTGAAAGGTCTTCCGCGCTGCCGCATCTTGCGGTAGATCGACCAGAGATGTTTGGGGCGCCCGGTAATCTCGAAGTCTTCAATGCCGGCCTGATGCAGCGCGCTCTCGAGCGGGGCTCTCAGCCGCTCGATCATCCGCTCACGCTCCTTACGCTCGGCCTTGATGGTCTGTGCCAGTTCCTTGTGCTCCTCCGGCTCGAGGAACTTGAACGCCAGGTCCTCCAATTCGGCCTTCATTCCGGCCATACCGAACCGGTGCGCCAACGGGGCGTAGATCTCCCGGGTTTCCAAGGCGATGCGCCTTTGGCGTTCGGGAGGTAAGTGCTCTAGGGTCCGCATGTTGTGCAACCGATCGGCCAGCTTCACCATGATGACCCGTGCATCGCGGGCTATCGACAGCAGCAACTTGCGGTAGTTCTCAGACTGTTCCTCGGCAGCGGAGCGAAACGTGAGGCTCGAGATCTTTGTTAGCCCATCCACCAGCCCAGCAACTTCCTCCCCAAACTCCTCGCGGATATCAGCTACACCTGCATCGGAGTCCTCCACCACGTCGTGCAGCAATGCCGCCGCTATGGTCACCGAATCGAGATGCTGGCTAACGAGGATCTTGGCCACCTCGATGGCGTGCGATATGTAGTCGTCCCCGGAGAGTCGTTTCTGACCTCTGTGTGCGGAGGCGGAAAACCCGAATGCACGCTCGAGTAACGCGAGGTCCAGCCGATCTTTCCGATCTCCCAGGGCCTTAGCGAAACCAGCATCCATTCCGGCCAACACGCTCGTCACAATAGTCCTGCCTCAGCAAAACTGAAGTAGTTGTCGCCACCGATTATCACATGGTCATACACCGGGAGATCCATGATTCGCCCGGCCTCGACCAATTGTCGGGTCACAGCCCGATCATCCGGCGAAGGCGACACATTCCCACTCGGGTGGTTGTGCACCACAATGATTCCCGCAGCCGCCTCCGCAATCGCCGCTCGGAACACCTCCCGCGGGTGAACCAAGGAGCTGTCCAATATGCCCCGAGTGATCAGCAGATCGCGCGTGATCCGGTTCTGCGCATCCAGTGCGAGGAGATGGAATTCCTCAACTGGCAAATCGCGCAGTTTCGGGCCACAGAGTCGATGGACCTCAGCAGGGCTTCGGGCCTCGACGGGCGAACTCCGCCCCTCGTCGGCCAGCCTCGATGCCAGCTCCATGGCGGCTCCAACGCGAGCTGCCTTGGCGTGGCCCACTCCGGCGATTGTCGCCAACTCCCCGAGCGGTCGCCGCGCCAATTCCCTGAGCGACCCATTCCCCAGTCTAAGCAATCCCTGCGCTACCGCCAGGGCGTCGCTCTCAGCCGTTCCTGTACTTACCAGAATGGCAAGGAGTTCCGCAGTCGTCAACGATGCGGGGCCCAGGGCGTAGAGCCTCTCTCGGGGCCGGTCCGTCAGTCTCGTCTCAGCGAGGCGCAGAGGTTCCATTGCACGATCATGCTCACCCGACGGCTTTGGAGTCTAGCCTAAATCGGGCGTCACGGGGCGAAAACGTGCAGATGTGGCGGTTGGAGAACGACGTTGCGGCCCACCAGCGAGGTGCCTTAGGCTACTCTACCGTGGCACTTCTTGTACTTCTTGCCACTCCCACAGGGACAGGGATCGTTCCGCCCTACCTTGGGAACCGTCTGCTGACTCGCGACCTTCGGTCCCGCGATTACGTCGTCCCCGTGAGACGCCACCACCGCTGGCGGACGCCTGGGGGGCTTGGCCGCGCCGGGAACCATGAGATCGGCCTCCGACGCTGGCTCTTCGTCTCGCCTGGCCTGGGCCTCTTGGGATATCGCCTGACGGCGCGGGGGTGCTGCGCCAACGTGCAGCTGGTACTTGAAGAACTGATCCGAGAAGGTAAACCTGATATCGTGCATTAGGTCCACGAACATCTCGAACGCTTCCTTCTTGTATTCGATCAACGGGTCTTTCTGACCTAGCGACCGGTAATAGATACCACTCCTCAAGTGATCCAACTCGAACAAGTGGTCTTTCCACTTCTCGTCGAGCACACGCAGGATCACCTGCGACAGGACTTTCTCCGGAAGGCGGTCGATGCCGTGTCGCTTTCCCAGCTCATCCCACGACGCGAGCTTGGCATCGAAGGCTTTGCTGCCAGCCTCATGCAGGAAGGTCGCAAGCGCCTCGCCGTCAGGGACCTTGTCGGGGTCCTCGATGTCCGGCGCGGAGATCAGGAACCGCTTCAGGAGGTCAGTTGCTATGAACTTGCGATCCCAATTCCCCGGGTCCTCGCTGGCGCTCTCCTCGACAAACCGGCCCAGCGCGGCATCTATCATCCGGATTGCCTCGGCCTTCAGTTCTTCACCGCCTTCCAGCGCGAACAGACGCAGCGAGTAGATTACTTCTCGCTGCTGGTTCATCACGTCGTCGTACTCAAGGAGCCTTTTTCGCGCCTGGAAGTTCTGCAGCTCTACCCGCTTCTGCGCGTTCCCAATGGCACGCGTCACCAGCGGATGCGTGATTACCTCGCCTTCCTCGGCCCCGCTTCGTTCCATTATCTTCGCGATCCGCTCCGATCCAAATAGCCGCATGAGGTCGTCTTCCAACGACAGGAAGAAGACCGACCCACCTGGATCACCTTGCCGGCCCGAGCGGCCGCGCAATTGGCGGTCAATCCGCCGCGACTCATGTCGTTCGGTTCCCACGATGGCCAGCCCGCAGGGCGGATCTTCCATGCAGCCCCGCTCCTTGACCTCTGACGCGGTCAAATCTTGCTCTTCCATTGTCTGCCCGAAGGGAGCGAGCTTGGACTTGATCCCGCACACCTGACACTGCTTCACGCCCTGACCGAGTTTGATGTCGGTTCCCCGACCCGCCATGTTCGTGGCAATGGTTATGGCGCCAGCCCGTCCCGCGTTAGCGACGATCTCTGCCTCTCTCTGATGCTGCTTCGCGTTGAGCACCTCGTGCTTCAGACCGCGCCGCTTGAACATGCGGGAGAGCGTCTCGGATACTTCGACGTTGGCGGTACCGACCAGAACAGGAAGACCGCGTTGGTTTTGCCTCTCAACCTCTTCAACGATCGCGTTGTATTTCTCTCGTCTCGTCTTGTAGATCAGATCGTGGTTGTCCACCCGCCTAACTGGGCGGTTCGTCGGGATCACCATCACATCCAACTTGTAGATCTCGTAGAACTCCGTCTCTTCTGTCTCCGCGGTTCCCGTCATCCCTGCCAGTTTCTCGAACATGCGGAAGTAGTTCTGAATGGTGATAGTCGCCAGCGTCTGCGTTTCACCCCTCACGCTTACACTTTCTTTGGCCTCGATGGCTTGGTGCAGACCGTCCGACCAGCGTCGGCCGTGCATGATGCGGCCGGTGAATTCATCCACGATGAACACCTGACCATCCTGAACCACATACTCCACGTCCTTCTCGTATAACGCATGTGCCTGTAGCAACTTGTGGATGATGTGCAGCTTCTCGCTCTTGGAAGCGTACTCTGCCTCCAGTTCGGCGCGTCGCTCGAGTTTCTGCTCTGCCGACAGATCCTCATCGTCCTCCAGCCGGCCCATCTCTTCCGAGATGTCGGGGACCACGAATAGAGTCGGATCACCGGGGCTCATCTCCTCAACGCCCTGCTCCGTCAAATGCACCGAGTGGCCCTTCTCGTCCATCACGAAGTACAGCTCTTCTTCTATGTCGCGAAACTTCTGCTGACTGGCTGGCAGCTTACGGTCGGCGATCCGATCCAATTCCACCTTCTGTACGACTTGTTTGGTGGCGGAGTTCTGGAGCAGTTTCATCAGGCGCTTGTTCTTCGGCATCCCAAGCTGGGCTTTAAATAGCCTCAGCCCCGCCTCGTATTGCCCATCGTCGGACTTGAGCAGCGGCTCTGCATCGGCCACTAGCTGATTTGCGATGGACGTCTGCTTGCGTACGAGGCGTAGTACTTGGGCATTATACTTGCCGTACTCCTCGTCGGACTCGTTGCCAACTGGACCCGAGATTATGAGCGGCGTTCGCGCTTCATCGATCAGGATCGAGTCCACCTCGTCGATGATGGCGTACACGTGTTCTCGCTGCACTCGCTGCTCCAGTGAGAACACCATGTTATCGCGCAGGTAATCGAAACCAAATTCATTGTTAGTGCCGTACGTGATGTCACACTCGTACGCCGCACGTCTTTCCGGCGAGGACGGTTGGGTCTTGTCGAGGCATCCTACGGTGAGGCCCAGGAACTCGTACAGGTGTCCCATCCATTCCGAGTCCCGTCGTGACAGGTAATCGTTCACCGTAACCAGGTGAGAACCGCGTCCGGGAAGCGCGTTCAGGTAGAGGGGAAGCGTAGCGACGAGCGTCTTGCCCTCACCGGTCGCCATCTCCGCAATCTTTCCCTGGTGCAGGACGATTCCGCCTATCAACTGCACGTCATAGGGAACCATCTCCCACGTCAGGGCATGTCCCGTCACGACCACTTGAGTCCCAACCAGCCTGCGGCACGCTTCGCGCACGGTGGCAAAGGCCTCGGGTAGCAGCTCGTCGAGCAGAGCCGCTGTATCATTCCTGAGCTCGTCCTCGAGTTCGTGGACCTCACGACTGAGCGCGTCTCTCTCGCGCGGATCGGCGCAGGCGTGACGGGCAGCCTTCTTCGCCTCCAGTGCCCTTTGCTGGTCACCCAGCCGGTCCCTGACTATTCCGCGGAGCTTCTCTGTCTGCCCCTTGATCTGCTCATCCGGCAGAGAAGCAAGGCCCGCTTCATGTTCTTTGATCGCGTCTATGATCGGCTGGATGCGCTTCAGCTCTCGCTCGAACCGCGTGCCGATCACCTTGTTCACCATCGTCTTCAGCATCAGTACCTACATTCTGTACAAGCCATGCGACTCGATGTAAGCCGCCACTGCAGCGGGCACCAGATAGCGCCCTGATCCTCCACGCCGCAGGGTGTCGCGCACATCGGTGGCGGATACACCTATCGCCGGCACCTCAATAAACCGGTCGAAGATCTCGTTCTTGGGCGGTTCGACACCAGGGCGTGACAACACCACGACTGTTGCCAATTGCGGTAGTCGTTCGGCCTCGTGCCACTGGGACATTTCCCGGGCCGCGTCTGCGCCAACCAACAAACATAGCTCATCATCTGGCTTTTCGTCGCGCAACTCCCGCAGAGAATCTACCGTGTAGGATGGGCCCTCCCTTTGGATCTCTCTAAGATCGAGAACCAAGCGTGGGTTATCCTGTATCGCCAGCCGCGCCATCGCGACTCGATGTTCCGCGTCGGCCTCCAGCGACCCGGTCTTGAATGGTTGCATTCGCGCTGGGATCATGTGGACGACGTCCAAG
>JARRLJ010000021.1:0-2240 GCA_037387025.1 Gemmatimonadales bacterium | reverse complement strand
AACGAGCCGCCGAAGACGCCGATTCTCACCTGCTCAGAGTCACGGATGACGTGTCCCTGGAACATGCCTCCGCCTGTTTGCGCATGTCCGGGTAGAACCTCTCGAGCTGTCCGCACATGTCGTTCTTGTCTTCTTCATAGTCGATCCGATCGTACGCCTCGACCAGTTTCAGAAGCGCCTCCGGAGCCCAAGACGACTGAGGCCAGTTGAGGACCACGCTGCGGAAGTAGATGATCGCCGAATCATATGCCCTAGCGCGGAGATAGTAGATACCCGTCTTGTATTCCTTGTGCGCGAACCTCTCGTTCAACTGCTCAATGTGCGCCTGAGCTGTCTGTGCCGAAGCGCTGGACGGGTATCGTCCCTGTAGCTCTTGCAGCACAGTCAGTGCGCTCAAGCCATAAGTCGCGTCGAGCTCATCGCGACGCCACAGCTTGGTGTATGCCTCGCCCATCCGCAGCAGGGCTATCGGCGCAAGTGAATCCTGAGCGTGCTGATCCGCAACGCGCCGGTACTCCCTGGCAGCCTCCAGGTACCTCTTGCTGTCCTGCAGGCACTCGGCAAGATAGTAGCGCGATTGGGCCCGACGCGGGTCGCGCGCCGGAAACTCGAAGGCCAGCCGTTGGAACCCGAGCTCGGCAGCTCCGCAATCACCGTTGTGGTACTTCTCCAACGAGGCATCGAACAGAGCCTCGGGGGTCGGGTACTGTGAGGGATCGAAGCGCCCACACGCGGCGCTCAAGAAGAGAGTGAGGATTAGGACCGAACTGCCCAAGCCGGCGGCCCTTCCGGCTGGAAAGGGACCCGGAGCACGGAATCGGCTTTCAGCTCCCCGCTCACCACCACCCACTCTCCGACTCCCTTCGATGAATGCGACCCTCCCGCCCTTTCGCTCGACCATTGCTGCTTCGTGTACACTCAAAACGGGATGCCGGTTCCCGCCCGTTCCACCATTGCGAGCTTCGCAGTCGCCACTACCGATATCGAATCGCCGGGGGTACCGCCCAACAACGCACTCTCATAGGCCACCGCGGCCCCTATGAGATCATTCCTCACAAATAGCACGTCTCCCAACCCGATGTAGGCGGCCCGGCCGTAGTCAGAGTTGCCTGCCCTCTTGATCGCCAAGTTGAACCACTCCTCTGCGCTCAGTGGACCGGGACAGCATCACGGCAGCGCCCGAGCCTGCGCAGTGCGACGGCGTACGAATACATGAGAGAGTCCTGGAGTCTTGCATCTGGTGCGTCGGCCGCCGCGGAGAATAGCACCAACAGTTTTTCCTCGGAGGGTGTTCCTTCCTCCCATCCCAGTGCCAGTTGTCGCGCGAATTGTCCTAACGCCCGCCCCGGGGCTATTTGGCGCAGGCCCTCCAGGGCGGCTGCCAGCGCCCCCTGATCCCCGCTCGCTGCAGCCGATCGAACCACCCGCTCCAGGCCGTCAGCCGCCTCCGCCGTGCTCTCATCCCCACCCCCGATTGCAAGGGCCAAGTACTCATCGGCCGCCGCCATCAGGTCACCCGCATGAAGAGCGGCTGCAGCCGCCTTGGCGCGAACCGCCTGGCTCGTTGGATCCTTGGCCAGCGACAACCGGTACTCCACGAGCGCATCTGCAAACTGGCGCTCAACATAGGCCCTGTCACCTAGTGCTTCATGCTGCGCCGCCGCCCCCACACACGCGGCAAGGAGAACAAGCGGCAGCAATACGCCCGGAGCGAACCGCACCCTAGGCTCCAGCCCCCCGGTCAAGCATGGCGAGATACGCGTTGGCCCGAACATCATCCGCGTTCCGGTCAGCCAGCTCTTCCCAAATGGCTTGCGCACTCTGGGCATCACCCGATACATAACACGCTAGCCCAAAGGTCAGCTTGACATCGGTGGACGTGGGTCGGGCCTGGGCTACGAGCTGGAGTTCCTCTCTGGCTTCAAGGGAACGACCTGCCTCCAGGAGCAATTGCGCCAGTCGGTAGCGGAGATCGTGGAATGATGGTCCCAGATACAACGCCGCCTGGTATTGCTCAATCGCCTGGGTCAGGGCGGCCGCCTCCACATAGGCCTCTCCCAGTTCGGCGTGGAGATTAGCCAGCTTGGCCGCGTGGTGGGCCTGCACTCCACCGCGGTCAGCGCCACCCCATTGTCGAGCCGCCGCGAACGACCGCTCGGCCTCATCAGCACGACCCAGATCGCTCAGCACCACGCCACGATGTATGTGCGCTTCCACGTAGCGCGGGTTGAGTTGAAGGG
>JARRLJ010000020.1:0-16238 GCA_037387025.1 Gemmatimonadales bacterium | reverse complement strand
GAACCCGGAGCCATCGCCTAACCGGTGTCCCACCCGCATTGTAGGCCGCAAGAGCCGGTACAACGTCCCCGCCATAACGCCTCAGCAGATTGCCAAAGTGCGTTGCGCCAAGATGCAAGTTGGCGTCGGGCACATCCAGCCAGCGCTGATCCCACTCCAGGCCAAGTCTGTTGGCAACCTGTCTCGCTGTCGGTGGCATCAACTGCATAAGCCCGTAAGCACCCGCCCTGGATACGACCTCTGCCCTAAACGCTGATTCCTGTCGAATGAGCCCGGCAAGAACATAAGGATCCAATCCCTGTTCCTTGGCTTCTTGTTCGATAATCTCGCGGTGAGGCCACGGGAAGATCACTCTCAGAACGCGGGGATGGTTCAACGTATAGGCCCGGGTGGCTCTCCACCCCAAGCTAATGGCCTGTGACATGTACCCCCGGTCGATCAACCCTTCGGCTAGATCGAGTAGTTCGACCGGAGGTCGACCCGATGCTGAGAGTATGTGGTCTAGAAGGGCGTCAACTTCCTCCTGTAGCAAGGACTCCCTCAGGAGGTCCAGTTCGCTCAGGGTCTTTCTCGCACCCTGGCTGATTGGATGCTTCTCGTATCCGATCACATTGAGCGGCGGCAGTCCGGCAGCCATGCGTGCGATGGTGCCGTAGTAGCCAATGGAATCTGCTCGTGCTAGCACTGCGAGGATCCCACGTGCTTCCAGTGAATCTCTGGAAAGTGTGGCTGCCCTGTATTGGGCGTAGAAACGCTGTTGACCTCCCACCTCCACTTCTACGCGGTACCACTCGACCGCCTTTGCGGTGTCTCCACTGTCTAGCAGGTGTGTAGCCAGCAGGAGGCGGGAACGGCTAGCATACATATCGCGCGGCCACCGTCGGGATACCGCAGCGTAGGTGGAATCCGCTGCTGCACGCCTCCGCGTTCTCGTATATCCGTTCCCCACCAAGTAGAGAGCAACGGGGGCATCGCTATTCTCCGGAAAGCTGTCTGCAAAAGCTTCAAGTGCCGCGATCGCCGGCTGGTAGCGCCGCATGCGAAAGAGGAGGCGTGCAAACTTGAACGCAGCAACCTCCGCAGCCTCATCGCCCCTAGCAGCTGCCCTGCGGTAAACCTCCAGCGCCCGGTCCCTGGGACCCGACTCTTCGAGCAGGTCAGCCCAATAGACCAGAATCTCCGTGTCAGACGAGTCCAGCCTCACGGCCTGCTCGACAGCATCCACCGCTCTTGCGACAGAACCGGTTCTGTGATATGCCCTACCGAGGGTTAGGTACTCGTCGGCCGTTTGAGGCCTCAACGAGGAGACAGCGAGGTCAATGCCTTCTTTAGCCAGGGAGGTGTCCCGGGATGCAACGGACTTGTACGCCAAGTCCCTTGCCCGCAGGGTATCACCTGAGGCCAGGGCAAGGAATGCAGCGGCCGCTGTCATTCCTGCGTCGGTCATTGGTGTCACGGCGCCCGCCGTGTCACCGGCTGCCAGCAGGATAGTGGCCCGCGCCTCCAGGCTGAGGCTCACCGCCGCCTCAGGTGCCTGCTTCAGGAGCGCCAACGCGCTCGCGGTGTCTTCGCCCATTCGAGCCTGGCGGAGAGCCAACCACCCGCTGATGTCGGACAGCTCTTCGGCCGCCATTCTGTACAGACGTGCCGCATGATGGCGCTGACCCGCCTTTTCTCGAGCAAGGCCCGCCCGTGCCAAGAAGACACCGCGCTGCCTACCGCGAACGAGGGCTGCGCTCTGCTCAAATAACTCCGCCGCCATTTCGAACCGCTCGAGTTGATACTCTGCGCTGGCGAGGAGAGGAACGACGATCTCATCAGGCCATATAGACCTCCCGGAATCTCTCGTAAGAAGAGCGCGTGCTTTCTCGGGCCGACCGAGCGAAAGCTCGAGGACGGCGAGTCTCAAGATCGCTGCCGGCTGTCTGGGGTCCGCTTCCAACGCGGCCTTCAGCCGCAAGGCTGAGTGCCACCGTGCTCCTTCAGCGTCCAGCTCGTGCAGTGCCTGCCCCGACAATCGGGATGCCGACAGTACGAGTATTACAAGCGCAGCTACTGTTGCGGATCGCATCTCAACCATCACGATCTTTTCTTTGTTTTGTGGCGACAGATGCAAAGTCAGCCCTAGAGGCTGGAGTGAGGCGCAATCGTCCCAAGTTGGCCTCGTCTACGAAATACAGGGTGAGTTCTTCCTCGAAGTAACGCCAGCGTACCAGCCGCTCACCCGATGACCGACTGTGGTCGATGTTGCGAACGTCGTCCGGGACGCCGAGAGCCACGAAGACCTCCCCCCGTTCCGTCATCCAGCCTGGCATGCCGGGTTCTTGGAACCTCACGTTCGCTTCCTCCACCCTCATGAAGTACCGCTCCAGTACCCCATTCGCTGTTGTTCCGGAATCAGTGTGGGTTGCAGTCCAGAATCTCTTCCACTCGGCTGGACGCTCCTCCACTGCTGCAGCTCGGAGAGTTACTACCCGACTGGTGTCGTCAAAGTAACGCAACAGGGAAACAAGATCTTCGAAGCTTGCAACAACCCTTTCATCAGAAAGCGCAACGAGAACCGGTGAGCTGACAGACGGGAGGTCCGCAAGCGTGACCTCGACTTGCATCGTTCCCACCCCCAACAGATCAGAAGGAACAGCCACGAATGCTGCCGAGAGGGAGCTGCCTTGAGATTCAAAAGTGACTGAATCACTCCAAAGCGCGGTTCCTCTTGAGCCAGTAACACGTACTCTTGCACGGCGCTCCGCCGGGACTCGATATCCCTCCACGTAGAACCGCAGGGAATCCTGACCGTACGCGGTTGTGGCTCGGGCATTAACCACAACACCGGGAACGGCGCCCAGCGAAACTCGACCATCGCCTTGATACACGGAGATGATCGACGACAACATCGGCCCCCCGCCAAAACGCGGGACATCGATTGTCAGATCCGAGCGTGTAGTATCGGTTGCGAACGCGTCGCTGACAGTAACTTCCGTCACTAGTCGACCAGGGTGCAGGAACAGGAACTTCTGATAAATGACACTTTCGTCGCGGCGGACAGTCTCCCGGTACGATGCGACCCGTACGACTTCAGCGGCATCCAGGCGGGCCCTGACTACTCCTTGGTCCTTGAATGTCAAACGCACCGAGTATCGCGCCTCGTAGTTCGAATCTACTCTCCTGAAAGTCAGGCCCTGATTCGCCAACGATAGCGCGAACACAACCAGCGTGGAGTCGGGATCAGGCCCGGGCAGAAACGCTACGCTGGCGACGAACGGAAGCGGCTCTCCCGCAACGGCTAGGCCCATGTTGCTATACGTCGTGACCGCGTCCAACAGACGCCTATCCGGGTTGGCACCTTGTGTCGCCACGGGCGTCACTCGGTCTGATACTTGGCTGCCGATAACGACCACAGCAGCCAAGAAGGCCAGCGGACTAATGGAAGAGATCATTGTCACCCGAGGCGATACTATTGGCTCCGACTTGCAGACGTTCAAGCACCTCTATTACTTTCGGCCACTCTTATGCCAAACGAAGACCTCACTGGCCACACGATCGCAGGCTACAAGCTCATGGCCCGTGTCGGAGAAGGCGGCACGGCCACTGTGTACCGTGCCGAGCACCCCGAACACGGTCAGGTTGCCGTTAAGATCCTGAAGCAGCGGATCCGTTCCGACGAGACCGCCGTCAAGCGGTTCTTACGAGAGGCCGGATACGGCGCCAGGGTTCAGCACCCTGCGGTCGTTCGGACCTATGAATATGCCGAATACGACGGGCTCTACTACCTGGCACTGGAGTGGGTCGATGGCGAGCCTCTCTCGAAATTCGTACACCGTTCCGGCCGACTGGCGCCTTCCCTCGTAAGTCACATCGTGGGACAGTTAGCCGGGGGACTGGGCACCGCCCACTCGGAAGGAATCATCCATCGCGATCTCAAGCCCGAAAACATCGTCTACGATCCGACTACGCGGACGGTCAAGCTATTGGATTTCGGGATTGCACGAGACTCCCAGGAGCCCTCCTCGGAGCGGCTCACGCGTACCGGGTTCTTCGTCGGAACGCTGCAATATGTAGCACCTGAGGCCCTGTCAGGTGAGCTGGTCGGCGAAGCCGCCGACATTTTCAGCCTCGCCAAGATTGCTTATTTGATGCTAACGGGCGTACATCCGCACCCCGGACGCTCGCCTCGAGAAGTGTTTCAGCAGCTTCTCACTCAGCCGCCGACGCCGCTAAATCAGGCCGTGAAGGGAGTGACCTTTCCCAAAGAGCTAGAGGCGGCCGTGATGAAGGGGCTCGAGCGGCAACCTGAAGACCGGCATTCTAGCGTGCTTGCGTTTGCAGAGCATGTCGCTCGGGCAATCGATTCTGTGGATGAGCCCACAAAAGGGAAAAGTCTATTTGGGACGCTCAAATCCTTTGTGACTGACCGGCGAGGCAAAGATGATGCGGAGTAGTAGCTGCTACTACTATACCGAATGCGGTGCCTCAAGTGAGAGAGACAACTTCTGATCGCCGCGTTCAATTAGTAGACCTCATCAAGGAACGGTCGCTCAAGTTGGGGTCGTTCACACTCTCTTCAGGACGCAAATCTTCCTATTACGTCGATGCCCGGCGAACGACAATGTCAGCTCGTGGCCTGGAACTCATTGGACAACTGGGGCTTACGGCCATTCGGGACGCCGGGTGGAAGGCTGGATTGATCGGTGGGCTCACGCTGGGAGCTGATCCGGTGGCCTACGCCGTGGCGCTGGCAAGCATTGAGCGACCACCAACGATAGACGCGTTCACTGTGCGCAAGAAGCCCAAATCTCACGGTACCGCTCAGCGGATCGAGGGGTGCTTTGTGGACAACGCCGCTGTGATCGTGGCGGAGGATGTGATAACAACCGGTGGTTCTGCGTTGAACGCCATCGGCGTCGTCGAAGCAGCGGGAGCCGCGGTTGCTGGCGTTTTGGCTGTCGTCGATCGTGACGAAGGCGGTCGGGACATGATCGAGGATAAGGGTTACCCGGTACAGGTCCTTGTTACTCCATCTGACCTGGGCCTGGACTTTCGATCCTAAGTATGGTCAGGCAAGTTGCGGGCAACGGACCGGAGACTATCCGCAACACGGCGGCCAGATGGGGGTTGGTGGGGTGCGTGGCTCTGACGCTGGTTGCCGGTCTTCTAACACAAGCGGTTCAAGCCTCTATACTGACCGTCGGGTCAACCATTGGTGTGGCAGGGATGCTCAGCTACGGGGCGGGCAGTCTTGTGGACCGGGGCTTTAGACCTCCATGGCTCGCCTTTGCGGAACTTCTGGTCGACGCAGCGCTAGCCGCAACACTGGTCGCCTTCTTCGGGCCTGGCGGACTAGTGCTCTTGGTGTTGTTCGCCATTCTTCCCTATTTGAAACGCTGGGGTAGGCCCATCGGGTTTGTATCGCCCCTGATTGGGGCTGTGGCATACTTGGCCGCATCCACAATTCACGGGGTCGCGTATACGGAGCCGGCACGGACACTATTCCATCTTCCTGCCGCCGTCTTCATAGAGTCGGCAGTACTGATCCTGGTCGCGGCCCTGGTAGGAATGTCGTGGAGTGGCTTCCTCGGCAACCTGCGCCAAATACGAACGGTAATGACGCAAGTACAGGCAGGATCCACCAACGTCAGGATCCCGGACTTGGGCGACGCCGAGCTGCAATCGCTGGCGCAGTCCATGAATCAGATCATAGCGCAAACCGGGGAGACTACGGCCGGCGTGCGGCGGGAAACCAACTCTCTTGCCGACGCTCTGCAGGAGATCTCGCAGTCGACTCAGAAGCTGGTGGACATGGCACGCGGCACCGCCGAAGCGACTTCGAAGATGGCCGACGCAGTTGCGCGGCAACTCTCAGTTGCCGAAGCGGCCCAAGCAGAATCGGCCGGCGCAGCGCAGCTGGCCGCTGAACTCGGATCGGCCGCCCGACAAATGGTATCCGACAGCGACCAGTTACTGCATGCCACGGAAGAGGGCAGAGACAGAGCAGCCGAGGCCTCTTCCGGCCTTATCAGGATGAAAACAAGCATGCATGAGACCGCAGCCACTGTCTCTGCGCTCAGGGCGCGATACAAGAGAATCGCGACATTCGCCGCTGGCATCTCCAAGATCGCCCGCCAAACACATGTCCTGGCATTGAATGCGGCGATCGAAGCCGCGCGAGCCGATGAGCAGGGGCGGGGGTTCGCGGTAGTTGCTGAGCAGGTCAGATCGCTGGCTGGTGAAGCCGGACGTTCGGCACGCGACGTGACTGAGGTAATAAGTGAGATCGAAGAAGGGTTCGATGAACTTACGGGTTCCGTGAGTACTGAGGAGGCGAAGGTCACGAACGTTGGAGCCGCTGCGATGGAGGCGTCCGTTGTCCTGGAAGGACTAAGCCCCAGAGTGTCCGAAGCAGTCGAGCTGGCAACACGGACAGCAGAAGTCTCACAATCGCAGATGGAACGAATGAGGGCCCTGGCTGAAAAGATGTCCCAGTTGACTTCACATCGGTCCGAGTGGACAGGCGACGCAAACGGCATAGTGGCCGCTCTACGGGAGCAGATTGAAGCGTTGCTGGCACTCCACCGAGTTGGGCAAGGTCTAGACCTCCTAGCTCAGCGGTTGCGGGGTGAAACCGCAGACGCGCCTAGCTCGCAACCTCCTGCCAGCCCAGACGAGTTCGGCGACTGACTCCTCGGTTCCGACCTCGTCACCAATTCTGCCCGAGGCAACCCACCCCTGGGTCAAGCGGATGAAAGGTGCGAAGTATGCTACGAAAGGGAGCAATCAGCCGCCGAACGAACTCATCTAGGGATGACTCGAACGAGTAGCGAATCCGAAACTCTCCAGCCGTCGTGCCGAGCACCGCACGCAGATGGCGCCCAAAGCTTTGGGGTGAGGAGTACTGAAGGCGGTAGGCCACATCGGCTATAGACAGTCCCGGCACCTCGAACACGGCCGCGGCATACACAATGCGCGTGGCAGCGAGGTACCGTTTCGGCGACGGCAAGCCCGCTCTGAAGAAGCGTGACATGAATGTGCTGGGGGCAACGCCAAACCGTTTGGTCAACTCTAAGACAGTGGTCACTTCCGGTGCCAGGCGAACAAGGGCCTCGAACACAACACGACAATCTTGCGTAGGCTCGCCCATGGCTGGCATCACCTTGCTGAAGATTCGGCCTGCGATAGGCGATGTAGGATGCGAGATTAGGTCGCGCAGGTAATACCAGCCGTCACGTTCAGAGAGATCGACGATCCTGCGCACACCATAGTTCCCCAATTCGAGAAGTCTTTCGCTGGCCCTTGGGTTGTGTCTAGAGACCAACGCTACCGTGGGAATACCTGGAAAATTGTCTACCAACGATGCCACGCGAGGCAACTCGTCCCGTCTCACGTAGCTCGGTGAGACGAACACGGCTTGTACGGGACGGTCGCGGACAGCGCGGACGGCTTCCAGCACGCTCTCAGCGTGGTAGGTCCTGAAGCGGCCCTGTGCGACGACGTCGAGACGAGGTCGTACTGCCGGCTCAACTACGGTAGCTACCGTACATGCAGCGACCGTTTTCACATTCATCTCCAGATCTCAGCGACGCGCCACACTAACCCCCCGCTATCAACTCGATCTCAACAATCTTCCTGAACTCACAACAGTCCGTGGAGCGAGTTGAGCTTCACCCGGCAATGACGCCGGACTATCTTCACGGTGGTGGTGGAGTGTGGCGGTCGCGGCTCGCCTTCGAGTGAGCCGAGGAAAGTCCGAGCTCCAAAGGGCAGGCTGCCAGGTAACACCTGGGCGTCGAAAGGCGACGGAAAGGGCCACAGAAAACAGACCGCCCACCTTAATGGTGGGTAAGGGTGAAAAGGTGGGGTAAGAGCCCACCGCGTGGCTGGTAACAGTTGCGGCGAGGTAACCCCCAGTCGGAGCAAGGCCAAATAGGCGGCAAGGCTCGGCCCGAGCCGCTTGAGCCGCGGGTAGGCTGCTCGAGGTAGCGGGTGACCGTTATCCCAGATAGATGACCGCACGAGCACTGCGGTGCTCGAACAGGACTCGGCTTACGGCTCCGCCACCACCCCTGGCTCACGGTCCCTGCGTTTCGTATGTTCCCCCGTCATCGTTGATGGAGCACTCGGAATTTCTGTGAGCACACGCAAGAGAACGTCACGTCCATACCCCGTTGCCTGGGAACGCGTTGCTGAGTTGAGAGTGTTCCACACTACACCGCAGCAGTGGGACAAGCTGATTGGTTGGCGCACGGACATGCAGCGCAAGGGTTGGCGTTTGCTGCAAGTTTCATCTGACAGCGGTGACATGGTGGCCGTCTTCGGTCGCACCAAGAGCGAGCTCTTGGAGAAAGAGAAGGACATATGAGACAATCGGGGCTGCTGAGGCCCTCGTTAGCAATCTGGAACACAACTGCACTGGTGGCCCTTCTAGCCGGATGTGCGAAGACGGGAGGCACCGAAGAGCCAGCACCCTCACCCCTGGTTGCCTACCAACCGCACGAGGCATTCTATGTCGGGGTCACGCACGGCCAAGTCGAGCAGACTTTCAACAACCAAGTAGCCGAGAGCGAGTTCAGTCTCGCATACTACCTGACGGTTATGGTTACGGGCGAGCAAGGTGAGCTACGAGTCACTCTCACGATCGACTCCATAGCCGCTGTCACTGGTTTCCCCGGTGGATCACTTGATGCCAGAATCGATTCGTCCTTCGGCGCGGAATTCACAGCCGGCCTCGCCGAGAACGGCGCTCTGCAAGACTTCAGTGGTGGAGAGTCCTCAGGCAGTCTCGTTCAGGAACTGGCTGACCGGGTTCTCGAACAATTCTTCCCGCTGATCCCAGCCACCGGCGTTGGACCTGGCATGGAGTGGACCGACACTCTAACGTCAGAGGCAACCGTGGGTGGCGTGAAGAACACGGTTCAGACAGTCAACCATTCCAGCTCAATTGAGTGGACGACTTACGGAGGCGAACGAGCCTTGCATATCGAAGCCGTGTCGGACTACACATTCAGTGGATCTGGTGTACAGGCTGGTCAGGACTTTTCGCTCGACGGGCAGGGACGCCGACATTCGCATCAATACTTGAGCGAGCGAGGCATCTATCTTGGATTGGTATCGGCCGACACTGCGCACGCAGAGGCTCAGTTGACCAACGCAGGGATCACGATACCCGTCCAGCAGATACGAGCAGACACGCTTTCGATCACGAAAGACACCCTTGCCATTGCCAGGTAACTTGCGGCGCACCGCTTTTCTACTCGCGTACCCAGTGATGCTGCTGGCCAATCCTTTGCTGGGACAAGCATTCCCGTCGAGATCGCAAGATTACGTCTTCACATCCCTCGTAGACGACGTTCGGGCTCTTTGGGTGAATCCAGCCGGGCTGGCGGTCGTGAGGGAAGCATCGATCATGGCGGAGACTGTCTTCGAGCGACCAGAACTCGGAGACATCAGGTTGGCTCAGTGGAGTCTGGCCTTCAACAGCAGCGGCCTATCGGTCGGGTATCAACGAGATCGCCTGCAAAGTGACTCCGCCAACCATACGCTGCGAATTGGTCTAGCACGCCCGTTCCGTCGGGGAAGCTTTGGCATCGACCTGAGTTTCTACTCGAGCGACCAATCAGACCAGGGACTCAATACCGGCCTGAACTATCGATTGCTGCCATGGCTGAGAGGCACCCTAGTCGTGCGCAATGTGGGACAACCTGTCGTCCGTTCCGTGAAGCTTCCAATCACTGGCATTGCTGGTCTCGGTTGTTCAGTCGCCGGTGGGGCCGTTCAGCTGGCGGGCGAAGTCCTGGCTCAGAACCGGGTCGCCGCAACCGGCGCGGAAATGTCGTACCGAGTCGGGGCCCGCTTCGCTACGCCGACGCCGATCCCCATCGCTGCGGTGGTAGCCGTTGGCCTCGGCAGCGATGTCGCAGTCGATCGCTGGTTTCTAGGTCTGGCAGTGGGCGGCTCGAGAAGGGCCATGGTAGGTGGTACGTTCTTGAGCCGTGAATCATCACGGCTCGACGCGGTAAGTGTCACCGCACTCGCAACAAACAGACAGACGCCGGTTCGTCGGTGATGAGCGGGCGCTCGAGTAGTTCAGCAACCGATTGACGCTGCGTCTACACGAATCTCTAATCCAACAAGCGTAGCGGCATGACAAGGCATAGGTACTCAGCAGGGTCGTCCCAGTCCGCCGGCTGGATTGTAGCCGCCCGTTCCGGAGCCTTGAACGTAAGTAGCACTTCGTCGGTCGGCATGTACTTCAGAACATCAAGCAAGTAATTAGCGTTGAAGCCGATCTCCAGTGCCTCCCCACCGTAGTTAATGGAGATCTCGTCCTGAGCCTCACCGAGATCCGGAGTGCTGACCGAGAAGTTCAGCCTCTCAGCATCAAACGCCAGCCTGACCCGGTGCGTTTGATCGCTCGCTACAACACCAACCCGCCGCAGTGCCGACGTCAAGCCATGTTTATCAATCGTGGCTTGTTTGTCGTTCTCTTTCGGGATAACCTGCTCATAATTCGGATATGCCCGAACAATCTCCGTACCTGGTCCAGTGCCTTGGGAGGCACAATCAGATCAGCGGACGCACTTGCGCCTGAGATCGGCACATCCATCCGGGCAAGCCGGTGACCATTAGTTGCCACCATGCGCATCTTATCCGGGCGCAATTCCCACAGCACGCCATTTAGAATTGGCCGACTTTCCTCTGTGGATGCAGCAAAGGCAACATGGTTGATCAACTTCTGAAGGTCACTGGAAGTAACGCCCCAGCTATCGCCGAAATCGACAGGTGGAAAACTGGGGAATTCCTCTTTCGGTATCCCCAACAGCTTGAACTTCGACCGGCCGCACTCCAGCTGTACCCGCTGCTCCCCCGCTGCCGTCAAGCGCACGGCCGCACTCGGCAACTCTCGGACTATCTCGACGAGCTTCTTCGCCGGTAGGGTCACCTCCCCCTCTTGATCGATCTCCGCCGGCACAACCGTGCTGACCGCGATATCGAGGTCCGTTCCCGAAAGTCGCACGCCTTCAGCCGATGCCTCGACCAAGATATTCGACAACACGGGGAGTGTCGTCTTGGTAGGCACGCTGGCGGCCACTGCAACGAGACCTTCTTGAAGCCGTTCCCGAGTAATTGTGAACTTCATGTCGCTCCCTGCACAGTGGATAATTAGTACTACTTATACTGTATTGTATTACCTAGTAGTTCCTCCCACAATCTCCACATGATGGCCCTCCACACTATGGCGCTACTAGCTCCTGGCGTGCGAACTCCACGCGTTCCTTGAATTTGCGATCCTGTGTGAGCTGTCGCTGAACCTTATCGAGGCTGTGGATCACTGTTGAGTGGTCCCGGCCCCCAACCGCTTGACCTATCTCCACTAGCTGCATACTGAGGAGATCCCGGGCCAAATACATGGCAACTTGGCGTGGCACAGTCAGACTCTTGGTGCGGGCCTTTGATCGCAAACCTTCCGGTGTCACCCCCCACCGTCTTGCGACAACCTCCTGCACCCGGTCGACACTAGGTAGTCCGGCTGGGGCATCCACGGTTCCGGATGCCTGCTGAATCTTGTCCGCAAGGGCGTCCCGTGCTAAGTCGATTGACACCTCGCGGTGCTTCAGAGAGGCGAACAGCAGCAATTTGATGATGCACCCTTCGAGCTCTCGGACCGAACTTCTGACGTGCTCAGCAATAAAGCGCAACACGTCATCAGGAATGGTGAGCTCGAGGTGATCTTGCTCGGCCTTCTTCCGTAGTATAGCTATACGGTGCTCTAGGTCGGGCTGGCCGATGTCGGCGACCATACCCCATTCAAACCGACTCACCAGCCTCGATTCGAGGCCCGGTATCTCCTTGGGAGGCCGGTCTGATGTGAGGACAATCTGCTTCCCGGCCTCGTGAAGGGCATTGAAGGTGTGGAAGAACTCCTCCTGGGTCATTTCTTTGCCTTCGAGGAAATGCACGTCGTCCACGAGGAAGATATCCACGTCCTCTCGGTATCGCTTGCGAAACTCGGGCATCTTGCGCCCATGGATGCTCTCGATGACGTCATTTATGAACTGCTCGGCACCCATGTAGGTCACCTGCGCTTCAGGGGTCCGCTCGAGCACCGCGTGAGCGACGGCCTGCATGAGGTGCGTCTTGCCCAGGCCGGTGGCGCCGTATATGAAAAGTGGATTGTAAGTGCGTCCTGGAGCGGCAGCCACGGCATGCGCCGCCGCTGCGGCCAGCTCATTGGACTTACCGATTACAAAGGTCCGGAAGGCATACCGCTCATTGAGGGGCCGCGTGGCTCCACGGCGAGGGGCTTCGTCGCCCGTCGGGGCCGGCGCCACAAAAAAATCCATCTGTGGCCTTTGGGCCCGCTCTTCCTGTACTTGGAATACAACGTCCAGGGGCGTACCAAGTACGTCACCTGCGATCCTCGACAACACCGAGGAGTGTTTCGTTTCGTTCCATTCGGCCGCAAACTGGTCAGGTGTCCCTACGATCAGCCGCCCCGCACCTAGTGCGATGGGCTCGGCTGGTTCGAGCCAGGTTCTGACCGTTGCGTCGGGAAGGACGTGTCGTGCCTCTTCCATGAGGCGCTTCCACGTCTCTTTGACTGACAGCTCCATCGACGGCTTCTGAGAGATGGTGGGTATTGCAAAAGGGCGAGAGATTGTACCCCGCGGATGTGGAAAAGTCAACCTTGACCCCGGCCGTAGACCACGGCTAGCTTACACGGCCAACTGAGGGAGTGGGATGAAACCAACGTATAAGCCGCGCAACCGGCGGCGCAAGAATAAGCACGGCTTCCGGGCGCGCATGAAGACACGCTGGGGTAGGGCTGTGTTGAATCGGCGGAGGAAGAAGGGTCGCAAGCAGCTGGCTGTGCGTGTGCCTTCCAAACACGCTCACGTTTGACGCTGGAGGGACTCCCTCGTGCCTGGCGCATCGCACGCGCCTCGGAAATAAGAGCGGTTGTGAGCAAGGGGCAGCGCAAGCATGCCAGGAGAATTGACATATTTTGGCGTCCCAGCAGATCGGGGCACGCTCGGCTGGGATTGGTGGTACCGCGGTACGGTGCCACGGCCGTCGCCCGTAACCGGCTGCGTCGCAGGATCCGAGAGCTTGCGCGCCGTCGCATCCTGCCGCAGATGGGAGCCGTCGACTTGGTGCTCAGGCCCACCGCCAGTGCGTATCGGGCAGCGTTCCCGGATCTAGCCATCGACCTTGAGGAATGGTTACGCTCACTTGCAGACTCACGCGATGGCCGCGGCTAACGGTAGTAGCGTTGATTCGGCTGTACCAATTGCTTGCGTCCCCATTCCCCTCTCCATGCCGCTACTACCCGACCTGTTCATCCTACGCACTCGAAGCTGTCAACCGTTATGGAGTGCTAAGAGGAGGTTGGCTGGGGTTCCGACGGATACTCAGATGCCACCCGTTTCGTGCCGGCGGCGTCGATCCGGTTCCCTAGGGTATAGATAAATGGATCGTCGCCTCGTTTTGGCGATTGGCCTCATGCTGATCGTCGCGGTTCTCCCCTCGATATTGTTCCCGCCGAAGCCGCCTCCGGCTCCAGCCAAGAGCGAGGTTGAGTCGGATTCGGCACTTGCTCCCGGAGGAGACACAGCTGTGGAGCAGCCAGTAGTGCCGTCCACACCCGTGGTTCGGGCACCGCCGGTTGTTCCGCCGCAGGATACTGCGTCGGAAACGGAAATGCTCGAGCAGGATTCAGTGGTCGTTGAGTCCGACCTGTACCGATATGTCTTCTCCACGATCGGTGCGCGGCTCGTTTCAGCGCGCCTCAAGACGTACCAGTCATTTGCCCCCGGCGAATCGGGTCCGGCTCAGCTCATCCCAGAAGACTCCTGGTTCTTCGAGCACTCGCTCGTATTTGGCGGCGACACGATCTCTCTATCGGACTGGGAGTTCTCACCGTCTCGCCGTGAAGTCAGCGTGGACGGAGGCGTCGAAACGATTGAGTGGGTTGGGCAACGAGGAACGGTGACCGTGACGCTGGTTCAGAGTTTCGAGCCGGACCAGTTCCTGTTCGGCGTACAGGGGCGGGTTACAGGCGGTTCCTCAGACGCCGCGGTGGTGTTGGTGAGTTTGGGTCCCCGAATGCGGTTGGTCGAAGCTGACAGCACGTGGGACTTTCGAAGCTACGCAGTCGTGACCAAGGCCCGGTCAATTGAGCGCACGACGTTCAGCTCGTTGGATCCGGGGGAGCGCCGGGAAATTGGCGGCCCGCTGGATTGGGTTGCGTATAAATCACGCTACTTCGCCACAGCGGTCTTAACGGTGGATGAGGCCTTGCCCCGCATTGGTGCGGCCATAGTCACTGGTGGACCCAGACTCGACAAGTATGCGAAGGAAGCAGACCTGCGGATATCGCTACCGGCACCTGGAGGGCAATTCTCCTATGAGGTCTACTTGGGGCCTCAAGAAGTCCGCCTACTCTCACGCGTCGGTCATGATCTGCAGGACATGAACCCGTATGGGTGGTTTCTGAGACCCATAATTCAGCCGATCGCCGACATTGTTGCCCGCATTCTCGTGTGGATGCACGAGACCTTGAGACTCGAATATGGCTGGGTGCTGATTCTGTTCGGAGTTGCAGTGCGGCTCGTAATGTGGCCGCTGAATCAGAAGGCCATGCACTCCAGTATGGCGATGCAGGCAATCCAGCCCGAAATCAAGGCCATCCAAGAGAAACACAAGGGAGATCCACAGCGGCTGCAGCAGGAAACCATGAAGTTGTACCGTGAGCATGGGGTGAACCCATTGGGCGGGTGCCTTCCGATGCTCCTCCCGATGCCCGTGTTGTTCGCTCTCTTCTTCGTGTTCCGCGAGACGATCGAGTTCCGCGGTGTTCCATTTCTGTGGCTTCCGGATCTGTCTCGGGCTGATCCGCTGTACATTATCCCGATAGTCATGGGTCTGTCGATGTACGTGGTCAGCAAGCTCGGACAGCGTGGGGTCCCACCGAATCCACAGGCAAAGATGATGCTTTACTTCATGCCCGTGATGTTGACAGTTTTGTTCTTCAAGTTCGCGGCCGGCCTCAACCTCTACTATGCCGTCAGCAACATTTCAAGCATACCGCAGCAATGGATGATATCGGAGAAACGCCTGAAGCGAATCGGCAGGAAACCATAGTAGCCAGCTAATCGACCAGGTAAGCAGCCCCTTCTTCCTACTATCCGACGGTCGGGCTGGCGACCTAGTTTTCCCTCCATGCTGACCGATGTAATTGCAGCCCTCGCTACTCCACCGGGACGATCCGCGATCGCTCTGATCCGGGTGTCGGGTACCGGGGCCCACGATGTTGCGTCTTCGGTTCTGGCGTCATTCGCGGTCGATCCCCCGCGGTCTACCAGGCTTTCACCTGCTGTCCATCCCGCCACGGGAGAGCTGCTTGATGAGGTCTTGTATCTGACCTATCGGGCGCCAAGCTCCTACACGGGTGAAGACATGGTGGAACTGTCGACGCACGGTGGATTGCTGGTCCCCGCAGAGGTGCTGAGCGCGTTGGTGGCGGCAGGATCCAGACAAGCTACACCGGGCGAGTTTACGCGGCGTGCACTGGCCAACGGCAAGATCGATCTACTCCAGGCCGAGGCCATCGGCGATCTAGTGGACGCAACCGCTCCTGCCCAGCGGAGAGCTGCTCTAGGCCAGCTTGATCGAGGGCTCTCAAGCAGGATCGATGCACTTCGCTCCGAGATGTTGGAGCTGGAGTCGCTGTGCTGTTATGAGATTGATTTCCCCGAGGAAGACAGTGGCCCCGTACCGCCGGAGCGTATCGATAGAGCGCTCGCCGAAGTGCAGCAATCTTTGTCGTCACTTCTTGCGACGGCAGCAGAGGGAGAGCGACTTCAGGAAGGCGCTATCTGTGTGATTGCTGGTCGCCCGAACGCGGGGAAATCGTCACTCTTCAACGCACTGCTCGGACGCGAACGGGCTATCGTAACCGAGGTACCAGGTACCACGCGGGATGCCATTGAAGCCCACGTAACATGTGATGGATTCCCGTTTCGGCTGATTGACACGGCCGGCCTGAGGAGCAGCAACGATGTGGTTGAGCGTATCGGGATCGAGGTGAGCCACCGCTACCTAGGAGCAGCGGATGTAATCCTGTTCTGTGTTGAAGCGGGGAGGGAAATGACGGACGAGGAAAGGAATTTTGTGTCACGAACACATGCGCCGGTCATCGTCGTGAGGACGAAGGCGGACCTACCGGTAAACGAAAGCCGCTCGGG
>JARRLJ010000019.1:0-10672 GCA_037387025.1 Gemmatimonadales bacterium | reverse complement strand
GGCCGTCGATTAACAGAGCGATGACCTTGTCGGCGTCATTTGCAAGAGGATTGCATGCTATCAGCAGAATCACCAGCGCGGCCAGAGCCCTCAGTTGTCACTCCCGGTGTTCAGTTCTGCGAGCGCCTCGCGGGCGTGCTCGATCCATTTTTCTGCGTCGGGTCCCCTCGGGGGTCGGGCCAGGAAGTGGCGCAGGTGCCGCTCTGCGTACTCATCTTCACCGCGGTGGAGCAAGAGAAACGCTAGTCCATAATGGGCCCCGGCTAGAGTGTCATCTATTTCGAGGGCGCGTCTGTAGTAACGTATTGCCTCATCATGCCGATGCGTCTTTGTATATGCAATCGCCATGTTCTGTAGTACGCGCGGGTCGGCTGGGTGGTCCCGCAGTGCCAAGCGGTAGGACGTCAAGGCGGCATCGTAGTCGCCCTGACGCTCCAAGGCCAACGCCTCATTGAGGTAGTCGAGCCGCTGTGGCTTCAAATCCGTGCCACGGGTTCGTCTGAAGAGGCGTTTCCAGAAAGCCATCGCACGCCCAAGATATTAAAGCGTGTTGGGGTAGGCAACGAGGAATCGAGGTGGCCCCTGTACCAACGCTCAGATCCCTACTACGTTGCCTCTAACTTGATATGAGTCCAAACAGTCCTCAAAAAGACGTCCTGGAGATCGACTGGCCGTTCTTCGGCGAGTTGTGCCGGGCCCTGGCACTCCGCGTGACGGGGAGCTACGACCCGGAGTTGGTTCTGGGGGTTGCCAAAGCTGGAGTCATTCCGGGAGCAGTGGTGGCATCGATCCTCCAGCGTGACTTTGCCTCGATGGCAGTGACCAGGCTAGGGGCGGCCAGGAGTCCCACACTGGTCACGGAGCCTCCGCCTAACGTCGCCGGCCGTCGCGTACTCATCGTAGATGAGACATGTGATTCCGGAGACACCTTGAAACTCGCGGTGTCGGCGGTGAAGAAGAAGAATCCTGCCGAAGTCCGCACGGCGGTCTCGTTGATGACCGGCAAGTACGAACCTGACTATTACGCGATGGCCACGGAGGCTTTCATCATCCTCCCATGGGATCGAGAGATCGTTGTGGACGGGGAACTTATCCTGCGACCTGACTACGCTGAGAGACTAGAGCTAGATTGGGGTGGTACGGCTCAGTCCGGCAGCACCGATTTGTAGTCGCTTCCTTGGGCCAAGGCTTCATAGACTCTCTGCATTGTATCTGGTGCACCTACCAAGAAACGGCAGTGAGGTTGGTTCAACGTACGACACTCTACTTCCATAACAGCAACTGGAATCCCTGACATCCGTCCCATGAAGTCGGCAAAGAGGCCCGAGGCTACATAGCACGATGGTACCTCTGCGGCACCTCCGGGCTCGGCTTCGGCCCAGTTGGTGGATGTGATTGCCAACGCTTCCTTGCCCGCCTTCTCGATCGTCAGTCTGCCCCAGCCGAGGGCCTCGAAAAACGCCGAGAGTACCTCACCCAATACGCTGGCATCCAACTCTCCTGGATCCTCGACACCGGCATAATCCGGCAGCCAGGCCTTGAAACTCTCGTATACTTGGCGGCCAGCCGCGTACCCGGCCTCCTGCAAGGGGGCCGCAGCCTGGTCACCCAAGTGGTGCGAGAGGGAACGACGCAGAGCATGAAGGGCGTCGCTGCCCACGGCAATCATCTCGATATCAGGAGTCGGAGTCGTCATTTTTCAAGCCACGCTGGATCCGGCGCAACATAGGTCGAACCTTGAGTACAGCGCAAGGCTCAGTGTCCCTTGGCTTCCTCCTCGACTACCGTCATGGCAACGTCGACCAGACGGTCGAGTTCTTCACCGGAGGTCTTCGAGAGCACTCCCTCGCCCCATGCCCCCTCACGATTGACGTAGGCGTCGAGGAGCCGCCTGAGAAATCCGACCAAGGCAATCCGCTCGAAATCGGTCCTGCGAGTCAGAGCTGATTCGT
Organism: Gemmatimonadales bacterium; assembly: GCA_037387025.1. Taxonomy (GTDB): domain Bacteria; phylum Gemmatimonadota; class Gemmatimonadetes; order Gemmatimonadales; family GWC2-71-9. The sequence goes on along the minus strand of JARRLJ010000019.1, from coordinate 8,720 downwards.
CCGACTGCCGCTTAACGAGCTGCTCATATCGGAAGGCATTGTGGAGAGTCTTGGCCGCAAGTCCGGCGACGATCTGGGTGAAGTGCACATCGGCATCCGCAAAAGCGGGACCGTCCCGGAATGTTCGCATGAACATCGCCCCGATTGCCGAACCGCGCCACATCATTGGCACAACGGTGATGGCCTGGACCCGGCGAGTCTTCAGAACTCCTTTGATGTGCTTCAAGTTAGGGTCGTTGGTAGCATCGGGGATGTACACTGTTTCGCCGGACTCCAGTGCACGTTTCAGTTCCGGGTAGCGGTCGACGTCCACCAGGTAATTCCTGATTGACGGATCCTCATAGGATGCAACCAAGCGCGCCTTGGAAGTACCGTGCTGAATCAAAAAGATAGAGCAGCGATCGAGGCCAAACGTCTCTCCCAGCTTTCGTGTGATCACCTGGAGGATATCCACGAAATGAAGCGTGCCCGATATGTCCTGCAGGATATCGACAACAGCCAGCAGCAACTTTCGCTCGTGCTCGAGCTCGTCGATGCGGGTTTCGAGCTTTTCCTGTCCTGTCCCAGTTTCTGAGTTTACTGGATCGGTCATGATGGTCCCGGGTAAACAAGCAGTAGAGTTTCGGATGCCGAAGTTTGACGGCCTCGACGGCAGTCCGTCAAGTCGCTAGTATCAAACTAACGAGTAAGTGGAGATGAGATTCTGTGCGGATAGCAGCTTTGTTATTAGCCGTCCCGGGCCAGCTCCTAGCCCAGACCATGAATGCGCCGCCTGCCCCGATCGACAGGCTGCCCGGTGCCGGACGTGCGGTTGCCGTTGAGGCACATGCTGCCCGTCGCGAGGCGCTGATGGACCGCATCGGAAAGGGGGTTATCCTGGTTCGCGCCGCCTCGCTGCGAGATGGCGAACGGGAAGTACTGCAAGACAACGATTTTCGTCAGGACGATTATTACTTCTATCTCACCGGCATCGAGGCCCCTAACTCGTGGTTGGTGCTCACCGCGGACGGGCCCGACCATGAGACGACGCTCTACCTTCCGGAACGCGATCCTGCAGGGGAGCGGTGGACAGGCAAGAAGCTGGGGCCGGGTCAGGATGCTGTGAGCCTAACCGGCATTAAAGATGTCAGGGCGCTCGAAGTGGACAGCTTCGCCAACGTTGTGAAACAGATCATTGTGGAGTCCCCGGGACCCGTATACGCGAACTGGGTGAGCGAAGGTGCGATAGTCGGACTGGACGGTGATCGCACAGGTCTGCTGAACGTGATCCCAATTATCGACAGCATGAGGGTGGTCAAGGACTCTGCAGAGCTCATAGCTCTGCGTCGGGCCATCATGATTACGGCGGAGGCCCAACGAGCAGCGATGGCAGCGGCACGGGTGGAAATGTACGAATACCAGTTGGAAGCCACGATCGAGTACACGTTTCGCAACCTGGGAGCAGACCGCGTAGGTTTTCCATCAATCGTCGGAAGCGGACCAAACAGCACCATCCTGCACTACGACGTGAACCGACGCCAGATACAGGACGGAGATTTGGTGGTGATGGACATTGGGGCCGAATACGGACAGTATACCGCCGACGTAACGCGCACGATTCCGATCAACGGTCGGTTCTCCGACCGGCAGAAAGCTATTTACAACCTCGTCTTGGGAACGCAGCAGGCCGCCATCGAGTCTGTCCGCCCGGGACTTACGCTAAGGGACGTGAGCCAAGTCGCGCGCCGCTACATGAGCGAGCATAGTGGCAACCTCTGTGGTTCGGAAGGCTGTAACAAGTACTTCATTCATGGTCTCAGTCACTGGCTCGGCATGCGAGTGCACGACGTCGGTGCCTACTCGATGCCGCTGGAACCAGGCATGGTGTTCACGGTGGAGCCGGGCATCTACATCCCGGAAGAGAACCTTGGCGTGCGAATAGAAGACGACATTCTGGTGACCGAGGATGGTTACCAGATCCTGTCCGACGGAGCACCGCGGACCATAGAAGACATAGAGGAACTGATGCAATCAGGTGACCGACCGAAAACAGATGGGGGTGGATAATGAAACGCGAAGAGGATCTGGAGCTGGTGGACGACGAGTTGGACGACGACGACCTCGAGGATGAAGATCTGGAAGAGTTGGGTATCTACGAAGGTTTGATCGGCTTGAGAGGGTTCGCTGCTGGGCTAGTTGTCGGGGCGTTAGTCGGTGCGGGAGTGGCTATGCTGATTGCCCCCGAGAGGGGCGAGGTTCTGCGCAAGCGCATTGGTCGTGGGATACGCGAAATTCACGAAGACGCGCGCGACCAACTGGATGGCTGGCGGGGCGATGCCCGCCGCGAGCTTGGTAAACACCGCCGCCGGCTGAAGCGCCGGTTGCGACGCGTGCGTCGCTGACGGTCCTGACTACGGTTGCATCTTCTCGCGGATTTCCTCCAATAGTCGGGCTGCCGTCTCTTTGTGCCGTGGGTCCCCTACGTCGCTGATTGGGAGGACTGTGACCTCATCGAGTTGGTCCCGTGCCTTCGGATAATCTTCGATGTCGATGTAGACTTCCGCTAGTTCGAGGCGGTGGAATATGTGAACCGGCTTGATTCTGACTGCAGCTTCCAAGTGCACCACGGCTGAATCCCAGCTTGCGATACCCATATACCCGCCACCGAGAAACGTCTTTGCGAAGAACTTTGTTATTCCTGAGAGACGCTTGACCTCAGCGTGCCAGGCACCGAGGACGTGTTCTGCCCCGTCGTGTTGCGGATCCAATTTCAAAGCAAGAGCTGCCTCGTCGTATATCTCTTTTCCGAAGCGTACCCGCTCCTTGCCGCCCTTCGTCCGTGACAGCCTGCCAAGCACGTTGGCCAACATGAAATGCCCGTCAGCTCCGAGTGAGTCTACTCGCACAGCCTCTGCAGCGTAGAGCCAGGCCTCCGAGTACATACTATCGCGCTGTTGCTCTTCCCGATCGTCGATCAGCTGTTTTGCCATGTCGACCTGCGCTCTGGCAAACTTCCAGAGTGCATCGTAATGCGACGGGTCGATGAACAGTGCGGCACGGTATTGTTCCAATGCAGCTTCGGGCTCAAGTGCGGCGTACAGGCTATCACCGGTATGAACTAGTTCGTCAATAGACTGCGAAGCTGTCGGTAAAGCGGCAACCGAGAGCAGCGTCATAGAAACAGTGAGCGTATACATGTAGTACTCCAACAGGGTATGATCGCGTGGCTTGCCCTCAATAATTGGGACCGGCGGCACCGTGGGAACCTAGTCTCTACCGGTGTCAGGATCCTTTCGCACTTTGGGCGCGCCGGGCCCCCAATCTGGAATCTCCTCTGACGCTTCCTCTGGAGTGGTGGCTATGTCCAGATCTCTCAATTCCTCTTCGGCCTCAGAAAGCTCATCTTCGTCCATGTCGGCGGTGCGCGATCTTCGTAATCCGGTGGACCCGGGCCGGGGAACCACAAACAACACGGCGAGAACCAATACGAGTAGCAGCAGTATGATGATGAGAGCCAAGTGAACTTCCTAGGCTCGGTGCTGGTCCCAGAACGTGTTCAGCTTCTGAGCAATCTCATCACGTGTGGTACGGAAGGCTTCAAGCTGATGACGAATCATGTCGCCTTCGGCGGCCGGATCCGGCAATGGCCAGTGTAGTCGTTGAGCCGCACCACTAACCACAGGACAGACTTCCTCTGCACAGAGCGTGATTATGTAGTCAGCTTCATCTAATGGTACGGCGTCCAGTCCCTTGGACCGGTAATCCGCGATGTCGACACCCTTTTCTCGCATGACTTCCACAGCGAACGGGTGCGTCACTGTAGGATCAGATCCGGCGCTGTAGATGCGCCAACCAGGGGGAGCCGTTGCACGGGCCAATCCCTCGGCCATCTGACTGCGTGCCGAGTTCGCAACACAGAGAAATACTAGCATTGAGCCACTTACCGATTGGTCGATCATCTCCAGTGCGCAATCAAAGGTCGTCCAAGGGGTTCTTTGAACGTAGGAGAACCAAGATGGCCGCTTGCGGTACAACTAGGTACCGACTGTCTTCGTAGCTGATTTCAACTGCGGCCTTGCGAAAAAAGAGCGCATAATCGCCTACCCGCGCCTGCATCGGAACGAATTTTCTTGCGTCGCCGGATAGTTTCCACGGTTCGTCGTCGAGCTGCGTCGGTTCTGGTAGCGGCGTGCCCGGGCCAGTTGCGACAATGCGACCGCTTTGGACTGCCTGACGGTCCACAGCGGTCGGGGGTAAGTACAGACCGACGTTGGTACGCTCTTCCCCTTCCTCAGGAACCACGAGGACGCGATCGCCCACGACGATCAGATCTTTGCGAGGCTTGGACATGATCGAAATCTACTTGTCTGGATGCTAGGGCGCCTAGTCATGGTCGGTCACGGGTTCAGACTGAGTATGTTGCGCGGCATTCCGAGTTGCAAGACGAGGCAGCAACCGGTTGTCACTCGCCCATTTCTCTGATGACCACCAGAGGCGGTTTCCGGAAAACGTCCCTGCTGTTGAACAGGCCGATCGAGGCGGTGGCTGCGGCTGTACCAAGCCACAGCAGTACGAGTTGTATGTTGGGTAGTTTGAACGCCAGTCGGAACATTAGTGTGACCACAGCCCAACCGGCGAAGATTCCCAGCACGGTGCCGGCGAGTCCGGCCAACAATCCGAGGAAGGTATACTCGGTGAGCAGGATGCGGCCGATCAATCGCTTCCTCGCCCCCAGCGTCTTGAGCAATACACTCTCGCGAATGCGCTGGAACCGTGATGTCGCGATCGCACCCACGAGCACAATCATCCCACTTGCAATGCTGAAGAATGCCATGAATCTGATGGCCAGTGCAACACTCTCCACGATGGATTCGATTGCATCCTGCACGGCCGCGAGATCCATGACCACTACATTCGGAAACGCGAGGACAACGTCGCGCTGCAGCTCCGCTCTGTCTGTTGCTGTCTCAGCGCGCGTCAGTGTAACAAAAGTCTGGGGCACACCGTCCAGCGAACCTGGTTGGAACACCACGAAGAAGTTTGGCTCCAACCGGGCCCAATCTACCTCTCTGAAGCTCGCAATCTCGGTTTCGATTCGCACCCCTTGGATATCCCACGTAATGTGATCGCCGATGCTCACTGCAAGCTGGCTCGCGAGGTCTTTCTCGAGCGAGATGCTCGGTAATCCGTTCTCTCGCTCCTCTTGCCCCCACCACTTTCCAGCCACAACACGCTCCGAACTAACCAATGTATCCCGATAGGTGTTCCGGTACTCGCGCGTCAACGGCCAGCGGCTGCGTCTTCGGTCCGTCGTGTCCTTCAGAATCTCGCTCGTCGCTCGTCCATTGAGGTGAGAGATACGTGCTGGGACAATTGGTGTAGTAGCGATTAAAGGGAGGCCTCGCGCGGTCAGGACTTGTTGTACCCCTTCCCGCTGGTCGGCTTGAATGTCGAACAGTACCAGTGATGGGCGAGTTGCAGTCGCATCTACTGCCAACCTGCTGACGAGATTACGCTGTACGACGTACAAGGTGGCGATCAGGAAGATGCCAAAGCCCACGGCCAAAGTGACTGCGACCGTCTGGTTGTGCGGGCGATAGAGATTCGCGATTCCTTGACGAACGACGTAACTAGCCCGTCTGGGTAGAAACCTTCGCGTGGTCCGCATCACGATCCACGCAAACAGCCAAAGAAGTGAGGTCGCCACTGCCAAGGCTAACGCAAAGGCTGCACCCGTTGCCCAGTTGGGCGCCTGCCCAACACTCAAAGCCGCCATGGTCACAATGACGGCTGCTAAGGCAGCGAGCTGGAGCTTGCTGCGGCCTCGTGAAGCCTCAAACTCGCGACGCAGTGCCTGAAGTGGCGATACGTTGCGCACCTCCAGGAGAGGGAGAAGCGTAAAAATGATCGCGACCCAGGCACCGATCAGCAGGCCACCTATCAAGGCTGGCCTCACGAGTGACATCGTGACTTCGAGCGGCATGAAACTGCGGAGAACATCTGGCAGGGTAGCCTGAACGACTATGCCTATGCCGACGCCGAGCGCCGAGCCCATCAAACCGAGAAGACCGGCCTGCAACAGGTAGATCGAAAAGACCGTACCCTGAGATGCTCCGATGCAGCGCAGAATGGCCACCGTGGAGAGTTTGTTCTTCACGAACACATGAACGGCACTGGCTACTCCAACTCCTCCAAGCAACAGCGCTACCAGACCGACGAGCCCGAGGAACCGCGTCATTATGCTGATTGCCTCGGTGAAGTCGGCCTCCCGCTGCCGTGCAGTTTCGTACCGTATCTGCTGCTCACGCAGGAATTCTCGGTTAGCATTCAGGAAGTCATCCAGCGTTTCTTCGTTGGCGAACTTCAGGAACGCGCGATAGACGTTGCGGCTGCCGGTTTCGAGCAGGCCCGTTTCTTCCACGTATGCCCCAGGTATGAAGATCCGACCCCCAAATGCCGTGACGAAGTCGAACTCCCCGGGGATATGTGAAATCAGGCCATCGATTACAAAGCGTGCGGTCCCAATTGCGAGGGTGTCGCCGACGTCTACTTCGAGCTGCACAAGTACGGAAGGATCAATTAGGGCGAACCGACCGGTCTGCAGAGAGGCCCACCTACCGGGCGGCTCGGTCGTAATAGTGCCGTAGTAGGGGAAATCGCCGCTCATCGCCCGAACCTCGACCATGCGGGTTCGCTGGGTGCGCGGAGCCAGCGCCATCGAAGCGAAATTGGTCGCGTTGGAGATCGGGATGCCCGACGAAACTAGTGAGTCGAGTAGCTTCTGGAGCGTGTCGGGGAACGGGCGGAGTGACCGTAGCTCCAGATCGGCTCCCAACAACCCACGTGACTCGGAATGAATTGCGTCGATCACGTTGGAGCGGAAGGAGTTGATCGATACGAGTGCCGCGACACCGAGGCTGATAGATCCCATGTACAGCCCGAGCCGCCGCCGGCTCGAACGACCCTCCCGCCGTGCCATCGATACTGCGAACGAGAGCCCTGTCACTGATGCGCGTCGGGCTCGGGGACGATGTGACCACCCGAGAGCCGTACGATGCGGTGGGCTCGGGCAGCAAGCTCGGGATCGTGCGTGACGAGCACCAGTGTTGTCTTCTCTTCCGCGTTGAGGCGGACGAGAAGGTCAATTACTGTTCGACCGGTTTCTGTATCGAGGTTTCCGGTTGGCTCGTCGGCGAATAGTATCTTGGGTTGATTGGCGAAAGCGCGTGCTAAGGCAACGCGCTGCTGTTCGCCACCCGAGAGCTGTGCTGGGTAGTGGTCGATCCGGTCGCTCAGGCCAACACGGCCCAGCAGGGCCAGTGCCCTGTCTTCAGCTCCGCCGCGGTCGTAGCCACCAAGTGAACGTCGCAGCTCGGCCGGCACCAACACGTTCTCCAGTGCCGTCAGAGTTGGAATCAACTGGAAGTTCTGGAAAACGAATCCCACCCTCTCCGCACGGAGGCGTGCACGCTGATCTTCGGTGAGCAAACTGAGGTCCTGACTGTCGAGCAGTACGTTGCCCGCAGTAGGTCGGTCGAGACCTGCCAGCAGACCCAGAAGGGTGGTTTTCCCGCTGCCCGATGGACCGACTATTGCCACGAAACCCTGTGGCTCGACTATTAGATTGATATTCGCGAGGACCGTCAGTTGACGACCCAAACTTGAATAAGTCTGTTCGAGACCTTCGGCTACTATTATCATGATTAGAAAGATACTAACCGCAACGACAGTTCTCGCGGTAAGCGCGGCTTGTCGTGGTGGGGATTCCGCGCCAGCGACCGTGCGAGAGAATCGAATCCCAACCGCGTCCGACTCCCGACCGGTCGTGCTCTTTCTGGGGACCAGCCTGACTGCAGGATACGGACTCAGCGCGGGAGAGGCGTATCCCTCTCTGATTCAGCAGAAGATTGACTCGGTGGGACTTGGGTTCCGAGTGGTTAACGCGGGTGAGAGTGGCGGCACTTCCGCTGGGGGAGTGCGCCGTATTGGCTGGCTGTTGCGGCAGCCGCTTGCCGCATTGGTTCTCGAACTGGGCGCCAACGATGGCCTGCGAGGTCAGGACCTCGCGAACCTGAAGCGGAATCTGCAGACGATCATCGACACAACGCTTGCCACTTATCCAGAGGTGGAGATCGTGATTGCGGGAATGGAGGCACCTCCCAATCTCGGACAACGGTACACGGCAGGGTTCCGTCAGGTATTCCAGGAACTGGCCGAGGAAAATGGCGTTGGCTTGATCCCGTTCATTCTGGAGGGGGTGGCCGGATTGCCCGAACTGAATCAGGCAGATGGCATTCATCCTACGGAAGCGGGACAGCGCCTGATGGCGGAAACTGTTTGGGAAGTGTTGGAGCCGCGGCTCGAGCAGATCACGCCGGCCGAATCTCCGTAAGTCCCATTTCGTCCACGAGTGACCGGAATCTGGGCTCCTGTCTGATCCCGTCCCAGAGCGGATCCACGGCGATGAATGACATCCACGCGTCATGTTCTCTGAATGCTCGCTCGAGCCAATCGAGGGCGGTGCGCTCGTCGCCGATTCGAGAGTATACCATAGCGATGGCTCGACTAGACACGTACCTGTCATCCGATGCCTTGATTTCCAAGAGCTTGCCCAGTATGGTCTCTGCTTCTGTCACGTCACCTGCCGCCGCTTTGGCGCATGCCAGGCCGGCTTGAGGGTCCGGATAGTCGGCGCCGCTGCTAATCGTGCCCTCGATGTGTTCAATGGCTTGGTCCACGTT
>JARRLJ010000018.1:0-10892 GCA_037387025.1 Gemmatimonadales bacterium | reverse complement strand
TGGTCATACTCACAACGCACTGTTGGAGTTGGTGGACAGGACGGTCACCAGGACCTCGGCGTCCGGGAAGGCCTGATAGAGTCTGTAGGGCGTCGGAAGACCGAACTGGTCTCCGTGAGTGACTACAACGATGAAGCCGTCAAGCTCAACACGCGCCACTTGGGTACAGCGCGACCGTATTTCGAGTCCATCGGTGTTCCCGTAGACCGCAGTTACGGGCGCGACCACACCCAACTCATCCAGGAGATCCACAGGACCAATGTCACCGGCGTGAATAACGTGGTCGACCTCACTGAAGACTTCGAGCACTTCCGGGCGCAACATCCCGTGCGTGTCGGAAATGACTCCCAGACGCATTTTCCCTAACCTCCTCCGTACCCCAACCAGATCACAAGAACCTGTCCACCAGCGCACCGGACAGGACAACTATAGAAATGATCCCGTTCGTTCTGAAGAAGGCTGCGTCTAGCCTACTGAGGTTGCCGGCACGTACAAGTCGGTGCTCCCAGGCAAGCAACAGAGCCGCTAGCGTAACACCCAAGTAGTAGGGCCATCCCAACCCAGCCCCGGCACCAAATAGCAACAACCCAACCAGGCTAAAAGCATGGAGGATCTTTGCGAATACTATGGCTCGCAACTGTCCCAATAGGACTACAGCGCTCTTAAGGCGGTGACTCCGATCAAAATCTTCATCCTGCAGTGCGTAGAAGACGTCAAAACCACCCACCCAGGTGAGAACCCCGAATGCCAGAACCGCGAGCGTCCACCAGGGTGAACTCCATACCCCAGCAACCGCCAGGAATCCACCGACTGGGGCAATAGCCAAGGCGCAACCAAGCCATAGGTGTGACCAACTAGTGAACCGTTTTGTATAGCTATATGCCAAGATCCACATCAATGCGAGGGGGCTCAGCGACAGACACAGTCGGTTTAACAACCCGGCACACGCAATGAATATGATGGCCGCTGCGACCGTTGCTGCTACTGCGTGCAGGAGTGACAGTCTTCCTGTAGGTAGCTCCCTAGCTTGAGTGCGCGGGTTCCGCGAGTCGATGGTGCGGTCGGCAATCCGATTGAAGCCCATCGCCGCAAACCGCGCGGCAGTGAATGCGGTCAGTACGAGTACGACTTGAGGCAAGCTTACTGGCCGGGACCAGGAAGCATATACAACTCCCAGAAATGCAAACGGAAGCGCAAAGACAGTGTGGGGAAGCTTGACGAAATTCGCGTATCGAATAAGCAGCGACTCACCGGCTAGCGTTTGGCCCTCGTACCGCGATACAGTCATGCACGCCTTCGCGGGTTGAGGTGTATGCACAGTTCGTCCCACATCGCGTCGATTCGGCTCTTGACCTCCCGATCCATCTCGATCCTTTCGGGCCACTCCCGGTCGAAACCTTCTTCCTTCCACTTGGTCGTGGCATCAATGCCCATCTTCGACCCATACGTGAAGGCACGGGACGCGTGATCTAGAACATCTATGGGACCCATGGTGAAGCGAACATCTCGTTGGGGATCAATATTGTTCAAGGTCACCCACCAAGCCTCATCCGCATCTTGCACGTTGACGTTCCCATCTACAACCACGATGACTTTTGCCAGCGACATCAGCCCCAAACCCCAGAGCCCATTCATGACCTTCCAAGCGTGACCCGGATATTGTTTGTCTATGCTCACGAATACCAGGTTGTGGAACACGCCTGGTGCGGGCATGTGGTAGTCAACTACCTCGGGCAAGTTGAGCTTCATCAAGGGCAGGAATATCCGTTCAGTCGCGTGGCCCAGGTAAAAGTCTTCCATAGGGGGCCGCCCCACAATCGTCGTGGGGTATATGGGATCGCTTCTCTGCGTGATAGCCGTTACATGGACTGCGGGATAGTAATCCGCCAACGAGTAGAAGCCCGTATGGTCGCCGAATGGCCCCTCAACCACCAGCTCCTCTTGTGGGTCGATGTAACCTTCGATCACTAGATCGGATTCTGCCGGCACATCGAGATCGCTGGTGACGGCTCGGGTCAACGACACGGGCTTACGCCTCAGGAAGCCCGCAAAGACATACTCATCGACGTTTGGCGGAAGCGGGGCAGACGCCGAGTACACCGACGGCGGATCGCCGCCCAACACAATCGCCACCGCCATCCTCTCCCCCCGTGCCGCCATGTCCCGCCAGTGCGCCGCTCCCACCTTGTGTCGCTGCCAATGCATAGCTAACTGACTCTTGCTCAGGACCTGGACGCGATACATGCCCACATTCCGGACGCCCGATCTCGGATCTCTAGTCACTACTTGAGGAAGTGTTATATAGGGGCCACCATCACCAGGCCAACAGGTGATGATCGGCAAGGCTTCCAGATCGATGTCCGAACCTCGCATCACCACCTCCTGACACGGAGCACGACCCCTCGTCCTTCGCGGAGGGTACTTTGCTATTTCAGCCAGCTTGGGTAGCAGCGACAGCTTCTCGCGCCAACCCTCCGGTACATTGAGTTTGAGGAGCCCATCGATTCGCGCACCTATTTCGTCGAGTCTTTCAACCCCAAGTGCCAAGCTCATCCGATTCATGGAACCGAACATATTAATGGCCACTGGCATATCCCCCACCTGACCATTGGCCAGCACCGGGCGCTCGAACAGCAACGCCGGACCGCCAGCAGCACTTTTCATACAGCGATCTGCAACCTCAGCTATCTCACGCACGACCGAGACGGGACGACTCACGCGCACGAGCTCACCAGTGGCTTCCAGTTCGTTGATGAATTGTCGCATGTTATCGATCGTCACAAACGACTCCCCAGTGAAGCGATGCAACTCCAAATGTAAGGCGCTGGACACACACCTCGGCAAAGCCGTTCGTCTCCATCTGCAGCTTGAACAACTGATTCCCAGGAAACTGCTCCACAGAGTCTGGCAGGTAGCTGTATGCGGTCATATGTTTGGACACCAAGCGGCCAATCAGGGGAAGAACGTGGCGAAAGTAGAACATGTACAGCGACCTTATAGGCCAAGCCGTGGGAGTCGAGAATTCCAGGACAACCAGACGGCCGCCCGGTTTGACTACCCGCGCGATCTCTCTTAGACCTGCGCCCACGTCGGCCAGGTTTCTGATTCCGAACCCGACAATGCAGCCATCGAAGTACCCTCGCGGGAACGGCAACGTCAAAGCGTCCGCACCGACAGGGTGGATTTCAGGGATCTTGCGCCGCCCAATCTCGAGCATCGGGATAACGAAGTCCGCTCCCACGACACGTCCCCGGAACCCCGGCGTCCCTGCAAGCTGGACAGCCAGATCGAGCGTCCCGGCGCACAGATCGAGGTACAACCCGGTGGGCGACTCCTCCCAGCATAGCCGCTGGATTGCCAACCGGCGCCATCTTCTATCGATGTTGATACTCAAGAGATGGTTGAGGAAATCGTACCGCGGGGCGATGGCGGAGAACATTTCTCGCACGTACGTACGCTTCTCCGGTCCGACCAGCGGCCGACGTTCAGCAGGGGTCGTCGACATAAGCGCGAAAGCTACTGGTATGATTGAACTTGCCGCAAGAACGGTGCAAGTTGGAACTTCCTCCGGAATGGGCGGGTAGCGGGCCCTTCTTCCATGGTATCCCCGCTCGACCTATCGACAGCCACCGACCAAGAGGTGGTAGAGAGGGCCCGCGAAGGCGTTGAACCGGCTTACAGAGAGCTGATTCGGCGGTATCAGCGCCCGGTATTCTCTCTCATATACCGTATGGTGCGTGACCGGGAACTGGCCGAGGATCTAGCACAGGAGACATTTGTTAAGGTCCTCAACGCTATCGACCGATACCGACCAGAGTTCAAGTTCTCATCTTGGGTGTTCAAGATCGCAAACAACTCGGCCATCGATCATCTGCGCAAGAAGGAACTGGACACTCTCTCGCTGGAGGGCGGACCGGACGCCACCACTCCCGATCGACTGGAGGCAACCGCACTTCAGATCGGAGATTCTGGTGAGTCGCCCTTGGAAGAACTGGAGGCGCGCGAACTGGGCTCGGCGATCGAAACCGCGATCGGCAAGCTGAGGCCGGAATACAGAACCTGCATCATCCTGCGGCACGTGGAAGGACGGCCGTACGATGAAATCGCCGAAATCCTCGGCCTTCCTCTAGGTACGGTAAAAACATACATCCACCGCGCCCGTGCCGAACTCCGTGAACTTCTCGATCCATTGCGCGAGTGGACATAATGAAATTGGGACTTAATCAAACTGTAATCCAGCAATGAAACTCCTGTGTGACTCAAACGTATGGTCAGGCAAATGGAGGACGTGACTACGAAAGGAATCCCACCCTCAGAGGAAGACCCGGTAATCCACCGGTATCTAACTTCCTTGCGAGAGTATTCGCCGAGCCCGAGCTTCGAAGACAGAGTAATGGCACTAGTATTCACACCTGCACCACTATGGTGGCAAGGCGTGAGGAACCGTTGTCGTGCTTTCGCCGAGCCCGGGCGCGTATGGTGGCTGTTGGGCGGACTCACAGGGGCATACGCTGTCTCTCTGGCCCTGACCGTGGGCGTCGTGGCCCTGAACAGCGATGCGGTGGGAAGGCTCACGGGCAACTTCCTGGTCGATGTCGGGCTGCCAGTGTGGCGTAGTGGGCTGGGCGTGGCTGCCGGCCTCATACGGCAGACGTATACCATACTCAGCACGACATCCATCTCCGGACCCGTGCTGTTTGCCGCTGCGACATCACTCGCAGCCGTATTAGTCCTCAACAGCTGGCTGCTATACCGACTCATGCGGCCGGGTCAGATCATGGGAATCGGACAGAATGCATCGCGCTAGGGAGATGATCTCGATCGCCACGGCGCTCACCTTCGGCTGGACAGTCGCCGACGGAAACGCCGCCGCACAGGTACAGTCTGTGAGCGAGACGTCCCGGGTCATCGCACACCAAGCGACCGTTTCCAACCAGGCAGCGTCGCTTCAGTTTCAGCTAGCAAACGGCGACGCCTTGACCGTTACTCTGGAGGGGGGTCGGGTAGATGTTGAGTGGGTGATCGGTCATTCGAAGAGCCGCCAGGTATCGGCCGAGTACGAGCCCGATGGCGAGCTGGAAATGGCCTGGAACAAGCTGGTGGCACAAGGCGGTCGTCTCAATACCCAGGAGATGCTGTCTGCCGTACAGCGGTGGCGTCTTGAAGGTCTGGGGGCAACGGACGAGAAGGCGTTCGGGGCGGTGACTTCTCCCTTTGCGAACCTGGTGGCGCTGGAGACGCCCGATGACATCAAGTACGGTGCGCCCCATGCCCAAACGGAAGCAGGGTCTGGTGTCGCTGAGGCATTGGCCAGTCCCGAGGTGCTGCAGGCCCTCGAAGCACTGAAGACACTCGAGGAGCTTGGGAATCTCGAAAGTCTGAAAGGGCTCGCGGACCTCGAAGGAGTCGAGTCTCTGGAAGGACTCGAGGAGGCACTCAGGGCATTGGAGACATCAGACGCATTGGAGGACCTGGAATCGCTCGGCGAGATTCAACCGGGTACTCCTGCAGTTCCCACTGCCGAGAGTCGGCCGCCAACAATCAGATCCATGGCAAGTCAGGTCGGTGGGGACTTGCTAGGGCTACTGGCGACGTTTGTGGCGCTCAGCGCGCTCGGCTTCGGACTAGTCTTCTTCGCTCCGCGGCAGTTGGAGATCGTTGCGGATACAGTTCACCACTCGTTCTGGCGCTCGTTTCTGGTCGGCTTGTTCGCCGAACCGTTGATCATTCCAGTTTTCGGCATGCTCTTACTGGGGCTCGCACTGACCGTAATAGGTGTGGTGATAATTCCGTTCGCGACAGTCGGTTTTGTGGTTGCCATTGGCCTCGCGATAACGGGTGGTTATCTGGCGGTAGCCAGATCGGTCGGTGAGGCCTACTTACGGCAGCGGATGTCTCGAGGGTATGCGGTAGGAAGCTGGCTATCGTACCGTTACATCGTTTACGGCCTCGTGGCTCTGTTGGCTCTCTGGTTACCAGCCGTGCTGCTTGGATCAGTACCAGTGGCGGGCGACATAGCGGCCATCAGCGCTGCGGTACTTACGTGGATGCTCGCAACCGCAGGGTTCGGCGCGACTCTCCTTTCTCGGGCAGGCATTCGGGGGACCTTTGCACGCAGTTTCAACCAGGCCCTTTCAGACGAGTATCTCTATCAAACACCTCAAGCAACACCCATCGTACGCAAACACGAACGTATCTCGAAGAGCTGATGAGGCAGTACAGTCTGGTTTGTGTCAGCGCGTGCTTCATTGGTGTGGCTGCTACCGCGCATCTTGAAGCGCAGTCGTTCCGTACGGTAGCCATATCGCGCCTCATGACCGGTGAGGACTCACTGTTGGTGAACGTCGACTTCGCAGCCGGGACGCTGCGGCTCGGCCCCGGTGACGGACGCAGTCTCTACAGAGGTGAGCTCTATTATGACGAGGACAAGTTTACTCCGCTGACGACTTTCGACGAGAACACCAGCAGTCTCCATTTCGGCCTGAGCCCGGTGGACAAGTCACTCAACCTAGGCCGCATCGAAACTCCGCAGCGTCTGTCGCTGACCATCGCACCTCGAGTCCCTGTAGGTATATCGGCCACCTTAGGCGCGACTGAAGCTGAACTCGAACTCGGCGGTTTGTCACTCTTCCACGCAGACATAAAGACGCGGGCCGCAAAGGCGTTTCTCGCTTTCAGCCAGCCCAATAGGATCGGCTGCAATCGGCTGACGCTGAAGACCGGCGCAGCGGAATTTAGCGCCATCGGCCTGGGAAATTCACGGTGCGATGAAGTCAGCTTCGCTGGCGGCGTGGGTGACGTGTTACTGGACTTTACCGGAGATTGGAGCGGTGGGGCGGCTCGCAAGGCCGATATCCACCTCGGTCTAGGCCAGTTGACGATCAGACTCCCACGAACCGTCGGGGTGGCCATCGATGTCGACCGATTCCTGGCGAGTTTCGACAAAGCGGGGCTCGAGAAAGTTGGTTCCGAGTACCGATCCCCGGACTATGGCGTGGCAGACGCCAGACTACACATCACCATTAAGGCTGTACTGGGAGACATAGATATAGAGTGGGTAGAGCAGTAATCACTTTCTCCTAGCTCATCACTGAGCGGCGTCCGAATCGCTCGCAGTTATCCCTTGCTATCCTGTGATGACGGGCAGCGAGATCGACTTCCCTCCAGCGTAATCAACCAGATGCTGTGCAAATTCAGCAAGCGCCCGGGCGGCTGGTGAGTCGGGATCTGCGACAACGACAGGCTTACCCTCATCCGCAAGGTCAGCCATGCGTGCCTGCAACGGAATACGTCCCAGAAGGGGGACGTTCAGCTCATCTGCTAGACGTTGGCCTCCTCCATGACGGAAGATCTCGCTTTCCTCACCGCAGTGAGGGCAAGCGAAATAGCTCATGTTCTCCACGATGCCTAGCACCGGCACGCCGACGCGCTGGAACATCTTCGCACCTCGCAGCGCATCTCCTACTGCCATCTCCTGAGGTGTGGTGACGATCACGGCGCCTCTTACCTGCACAGTCTGGGACAATGAGAGCTGCGCATCGCCGGTTCCTGGCGGAAGATCGACCAGGAAGTAGTCGAGCTTGCCCCAATCCACGTCTTGGAGAAACTGACTTATGATCTTTACGACGATTGGACCTCGCCAAATCGCTGGAGCATCACGCTCGACGAGAAAACCCAGCGAGATGAGCTTCACACCATAGCTCTCAAGGGGAACAATTTTTCCATTCACGACCGGCGGTTTCTCGTTTATTCCAAATATCCTGGGGATATTCGGGCCGTAGATGTCCGCATCCATCACGCCAACGTGTTTCCCCATTCGGGCGAGTTCCGCCGCCAAATTGGCTGCAACGGTCGACTTCCCGACGCCGCCCTTGCCGCTAGAAATCGCTATCACGCTGCCCAGACTGGGCAGCTCGGCTGGTTGAGGAGCCTGCGTGCTCACCGGAACCGCATCACCCTGCTGCCCACCACTGGGAGTGGCTGGGCCGGATGGTTCGGCAACTTCGATGTGAACCTCGGTCACACCCTCTATTGCCTTGACCGACTTTCGGACCTCTCGCACGAGTCCAGCAGGGTCGTCACGGCCCAACAGAAAAGTCATAGAGACCTTACCGTCCCCGATGCGCAGGTCACGTACCATTCCCGCGGAAATTACATCGTTTTCGAGTCGCGGATTACGCACGTTTGTGAGCGCGCCCGCAACCAGTGCTTCGAGCTTATTTGACATGATCTTCAATCATAGAACGCGGTCTGGACTTGGACAACCTGCCCTCAAGGAAGCGCAGCACGAACTGTTGCAAGTACCATCTCCTGCACCTGTGCAATGTCCCCTGCCAGCGAGGCACCTGCGGCCTTACGGTGCCCTCCACCACCGAAGCCCTCGGCAAGCTCAGCCGAGTCTACTCCCCCCTTGGACCGGAATGATACTTTTACCTTACCGTTCGCCAGAGGCCTGAAGAGGAGCGCCAAACGCACGTCCCTCAAAGAGCGAGGGAGTTCAACAATACCTTCCAGATCATCTGCCTGTAATCCGTGCCGCTCTAGTGCACCGGGCGGCACCGTCACCCAGGCAAGGCCGTACTGCGGCTCTACCACGAGCGTATCGAGCACCTCAGCAATGAGGCGCAACCGACCTTCCGCTTCGCTGGCGTAAACGTGGCTGTAGGTCTCCTCCGCATCCACCCCGTGTGCCAAGAGGTGCGCCGCCACCAGTAGCGCGCGCGAAGTAGTGTTACTGAATCGGAACCCGCCTGTATCCGTCATAATCGCAACGTACAAGGCCCGAGCCACTGCGGGGTTCAGTCTCCAACCAACCGACTGAGCCAAATCATACACCAATTCGCCCGTGGCGCACGCTGCCGGATCGATCAAGCGTGGTCCTGGCGGTAAGATCCCTTCGCTGACGTGATGGTCAATGCACACCACGGGCACTCGCGTACTCTCAATTATCCTCGCTAGATGTCCTAGGCGGCCCAGATCTGAAATGTCCAGCACTACTACGGCATCGGCCCGTTCCAGATGTTTCACAGCTTGATTTGTCTTGTCGGCACCGTCGGCGCCACCAAGCAGAAAGCTATAACGTTGCGGGAAGGGGGTAGGGTTGGTGATTGCAGCGCGGACACCCACGGCGGTAAGAAGATGCCATACGGCAACCACACTGCCCGAGCCGTCACCATCGGCATTCACATGGGTTGTAAGTGCAACCCGCATGCCGGGCTCGAGGATCTGGCTTACCGATCGTGCGGCACGCTTGCGCGATGCGGGTACGCGGACGCCCTTGCCCGGACTGCTGCTAACCTTGTTACCTGGCATGGACCGCAACATAACTGCGCGGCCCCATATTGCGAAGCCGAACCGAGATCAGGCAGTGTCTGTCCGTGTAGGGTCTTTTCCTCCCGAAAAATACTCCTTGGACAACTTTGCTACGGTCCCTCCGAGGAAGGCCAATCCAACCAAGTTCGGAAAAGCCATGAATCCGTTCAGGAGAGTGCCCATCGCCCAAGCCAGAGGTACCGACACCACCGCACCCAACATTATGAGAGCAACGAAGACGATGCGGTACGGCATGATCATGCGCGAACCGAAGAGAAACTCAAAGCATTTTTCGCCATAGTAACACCAGGCGATGAGTGTCGAAAAGCCAAACAGAAAGCTGCTCAACGCCACGATGATCGACGCAAATGGTATCGTCGTGCTCATGGCAGCTGCAGTTAGATCGCCGCTGGCATTTTGGAACCCAGCCTCAGTCCAGAGCCCTGATTCGAGAATCACGAACGCAGTCATGGAGCACACGACAATTGTGTCGATGAAGACCTCGAACACCCCAACAACGCCCTGCTCGCTCGGGTGTTTCACATTGGCAATACCGTGGGCAATCGGCGCGGATCCGAGCCCTGCTTCGTTCGATAGCACACCGCGACTGACACCGGCAGCGATTGACTGTGCCACTGCGGCACCGATGAACCCGCCGACTGCTGCGGACGGCGTAAAGGCATGTTCGAAGATCATTCCGAAGATACGCGGTATGTGTACGGCGTTGATCGCCAAATACGTTAGGGCGGCGCCTATGTAGACTACGATCATGGTCGGTACGAGTCTCTCCGCGGTCGCGGCGATGCGCCGGATTCCGCCCAGGAGCACCGATCCAACAGCAACTGTGATCAATGCGCCAGGCACCCACAGCGGTACTTCTAAACCCACACTCGATCTCATGGCCTCAACGAATGTACGAGCGATCGTATTCGACTGCGCCATGTTGCCTGTACCAAAGAGGGCTGTTGCTGCACCAAAGAACGCGAAGAGAATTGCGAGGATCTTACCCAGTGATGCGAACGGCACCCCGTCTGCTATGTAGTACATGGGGCCACTAGCCAGTTCGCCAGACTCACGCCTCACTCGGAAGTGAACGCCGAGCACGGCTTCGGAATACTTCGTTGCCATACCGACCGTCGCGGTTACCCACATCCAGAAGACCGCGCCGGGACCACCGACGAGGATCGCTGTGGCGACTCCTCCGATATTCCCGTTCCCTACAGTCGCGGCCAACGCTGTAGAGAGGGCTTGAAACGGTGTAATGGTGCCCTCATCGCCCTTACTCTTGGCAAAGGCTCCCTTCATTACCATTCGAACAGCCGCGGGAAAACGGACGAATTGAACGAAACCGCTGCGGACGGTCAACCAGCCACCCACTACGAGCAATACGACGGGCATGGCAAAAGGCTGCCAGACGAAATCGTTCACCGACAGGATCTTGGCGGGCAGGTCAGAAAAGAAATCCATGCAGATCTCCCTGGTGGGCCGATTTTCTCAACCGACCTTTGAAATCATCGTGTTTCTACTTGGTGGCTTGCCACCTGGCATAGGCAGGGCAGCAGCAGGCCTGGGTGGGCCAC